>CBDTVF010000006.1:0-22224 GCA_965363775.1 uncultured Gammaproteobacteria bacterium | reverse complement strand
GTAATAACCACGGCAACGGCGCCAGTAACAGCAACCAGGGCCATGCAATGGCAAAACCTGTGGTGAGCGTGTCTTCAACCATGCTGCTTAATCCAGTGACGGGTTAGCTCACTCATGACTTCGGGATCAAACCGTGGTGCAGGATCATATGGACCCGATTCCAGAACGTTTAACGAATCTGCCGATGGCGACTTATTCATTTTCTCAGTCAGAAAATCCACCCAATCCGAACCTGCCAGTGCCGCACAATGGCTTTCGGGGTAGGCCCTTAAGGCGACCAGTTTGAATATTCGATTAAGTGTGGCCAAATAGGCTTGGGGTTGAAGTTGAGGGTCGATCGTTGCGTTCAGATGATCAACCCAGGCGAGCATTTGTTTACGGCGTTGACGAACCCTGAAACGGGCAAGCAAACGGCGGCCGATCCAGACCAGCAAGACCATCAATAGAAAGGCCAGCACCCACCATCCCGGCGCCGGTGGCCACCATGGCACAGGCGGCGCTGTGTGTATATCACGCAACTGGGATAGAAGATCCGGATTCATGCGCCCCGCCCGACCAGCATGCGTAACTCACGGCCCAATGCATCGACCGGGTCATCGGTGGTTTTCAAGACCATCCAGCCACACTTATGACGCCGAAACATACGCCGTGGGACTTCACCATGTTCGGCGCTCATCAGGTCAAATTTCTTACGTGATTTCTGTTGGTTGGTATCCAGCATAGCGCTGTTGTCACCATCAGAAATCGGGAACCGACCTGCAGGAAGATGCTCTTCCGCGGGATCCATGACCTGGCAACCGATAACATCATTGTGTTGCCGCAAGCGCGAAAGGTGACGATGACATTGTTCGTCCAGATTGAAGAAATCACTGATGATCAACACCAGGCTACCAGGACGTACAGTGTGCCGGACACGTTCCAGTGAAACCGAAAGTGGTGTGTGACCCTGATGGTTTGATTCGGGATTCAGCCAATCTACCAATCCCTGGATAACCCGCATGGCGCCTCTGCGACCACCACGCGGGCGTAATTCAAGATGATCATCACCTGCAAACAGGAATGCACCTATCCGGTCACCACGACGAACTGAGGCCCAGGCAACAGCCGCTGCAAGTTGTCCTGCAGCAACTGATTTTAATCGTGTACGGGTGCCAAAATACAGACTGGGACTGGCGTCCACCACCACCAGCACCGGGCGCTCTCTTTCTTCCTGAAAAATTTTGGTATGGGGTTTGCCGGTTCGTGCGGTAACACGCCAATCCATATTGCGGATATCATCACCGGGAAGATAGCTACGCGACTCTACAAAATCCACACCCCGACCACGGAAACGTGAACGGTAAGCACCCGCCAGCGAAGATGCAGCCGGCCGGTTCATGGGCAGGCTAAGTGCATTGCAGCGGGGTTTCAGGGCAATCAACTCGGAGGCACTTAAATGAATGCCATCCCCTGCCCCGGTTACGGCTTCTGTCATGGAACGGGGACCAGGTCCAGTAAGCGGTCTACCAGTTCATCCACGGTGACACCATCTGCCTCCGCTTCATAAGACAGTAATACCCGGTGACGCATGACTTCGTGGATCACCGCGTGAATATCATCAGGTGAAACAAAATCACGTCCGTCCAGCCAGGCCCTTGCCCGTGCACAGCGATCCAGTCCGATCGTGGCCCTCGGACTTGCACCATAGCTGACCAGGCTGCCGAGATCTTCGTCCCACTTACCCGGATCACGGGTCGCCAGCACCAGTTGCACGATATATTCCTGCAGCGCCGGTGCCATGTGCAGATCCAGCACTTGCCTTTGTGCTTCAAATACCTGTTCCTGAGTCACCAGCGTTGTCGGTTCGGTTTTCACACCCAGTTCATCCCGTGCCTGGCCACGGGCCAGTTCAAGAATATCCTGTTCCGCCTGTGCGTCCGGATAGCCAATGGATACATGCATCAGGAAACGGTCCAGTTGTGCCTCTGGCAAAGGGTATGTACCTTCCTGCTCGATTGGATTCTGCGTGGCCATCACCAAAAACAACTTCGACATCTTGTAAGTTACCCTGCCAACGGTCACCTGGTGTTCACCCATGGCTTCGAGCATGGCAGACTGAACTTTGGCCGGCGCACGGTTGACTTCATCGGCAAGAATCATGTTATGAAAGATCGGGCCTTGCTGGAATTCAAAGGTACCTTCCTGCTGCCGGTATATTTCCGTACCGGTCAGATCAGCCGGTAACAGGTCAGGGGTAAACTGAATACGATGGAAATCACCTTCGATACGTTCCGCCAACACCTTGATGGCCGTGGTCTTGGCCAGACCCGGTGCGCCCTCGACCAGCAAATGACCATTACAAAGCAGGGCCATGACCAGGCGCTCCATCAGTCGTTCCTGACCGATAATCAGTTCATTGGCGACCTTGCTGAGCTCTTTAAACGCTTTGCGCTCGGGGTGCTCTATCTGTGTTTGTGGTTTTACTTCGGTAGATTCCATTTCTTAAACCTGCTGTTGTCACCCCAATAACGGAGCTCATTGATCTATAGGTACGATGGGAGGCTTTTTCAACCGTTTATCATCACCTAATTGTAAGTAATAACGTCAGTGTCATAGGTCACGAGTGATACTGCGGCTTCAATCAATAATCCTGCGGGTCAACATCCAGTGACCAGCGCACTTTACGCGCCGTGGGGAGTTTGTGAAGTTGTGATACCCATTCATCCAATTGCCTGTGCAAGCTTGAGCGTTTGTTTGCCTGTGCTAATAAGTACCACCTGGTGCGCCCGCTTCTGCGCTCCATCATGGCAGGGAACGGTCCATAGATCGTTGCTTCCCCGGTTGGAAAATACTGTTTTGCCTGATTCAGGAAGGCCCTGACATCTTCTTTCTGATGGGCGTCTGAGCGTAGCAGTGCCTGGTAACTGAACGGTGGCAGGCAGGCTATCTGCCGGTCTGCACAGATGTCACTGGCAAAAGCTTCATAACCAGCCTTCAGCAGGGTAAGCAAATATTCATGCTGTGGATAATGTGTTTGTAGAATAACCTCACCTGGCAATTTGTCACGACCGGCGCGACCAGCCACCTGCACCATGAGTTGACCCATGCGTTCCAGCGCCCGGAAATCTGCGCTGTACAAGGCCTGATCAAGATTAACTATGACAACCAGCGTAACATTGGGAAAATGATGGCCCTTGGCCAGCATCTGGGTCCCAACCAACAAACAGGATTCACCGGTTTTGACCTGCTCCGACAGGCGGTCGAATTCGCCCTTTCTACGCACGGTATCACGGTCAAAACGCAGCAAGGGCGTTGCGGGAAAGGCCCTGGCCAATACCTGCTCAAGTTGCTCGGTACCTTCACCGGCCCCCTGCAGGGCGTCGGCACCACATTCCGGACACATCACCGGTACCCGCATACCGCTGTCGCAGTGATGACACAACAGTCGGTGGGTGGCCTTGTGCCAGGTCAGGTTGGCATCGCAGCGCTCACATGAACCATGCCAACCGCACTCATGGCAAAGAATTACCGGCGCATAACCCCGCCGGTTAAGGAAGACCAAGGCCTGCTCGCTTTTGCCCAGTATCTCTTCAATGGCATCCATGGCGGTAGAGGAAATACCACCGGTCATCTTCTGTTGAATCAGGTCCAGTACCCGCCAGCGTGGCTCCGTAGCCCCGGTCGCACGCTGCCTGAGACGATGCCAGCGATAGCGATCGTTTGCGGCATTGCTAAATGTTTCGAGCGATGGTGTTGCCGTACCCAGTACCACCGGCACAGCCAGTCCGGCAGCACGTTTGACCGCCACATCACGACTTGAGTAACGAAAACCATCCTGCTGTTTGAACGATGCATCGTGCTCTTCATCAAGGATGATCAATTTCAAATCTGGCATCGGCAGAAATAGTGCCGAGCGTGTACCGATCAGCAATCTCGCCAGCCCACTCCTGGCCTTTGCCCATGCCTGCAAACGCTGACCTTCGCTGAGACCGGAATGTGTAACCACCGGTTCAAAACCCAGCCGTTTCTCAAAGCGACTGAGTAACTGGGGTGTAAGACCAATTTCCGGCACCAGCAACAACGCCTGTCCGCCCTGCTCCAATACCTGTTCCAGCACACGTAAATACACCTCGGTTTTTCCGCTGCCGGTAATACCATCGAGCAAATGGCATTGGAAACCACCGAGACTGTCACTGATAGCGTCAACTGCAAGCTGTTGCTCGTCCAGCAGCAGCGGTCCTGGCGCAACTGTCATCCTTGCTGGCGTCTGCTCTTGTGAATGAGCCCATTGTTGCTCAATGACCCGCGCCAGGGTCTTACGCCAGGTTGCAGAAAGTATGCGTAGCTGAGACTCCGTGACAGGCCCGGCACCCATCTCCTCAAGCATACGGATTTGTGCCTTTATTCGTCCTGGGGGATCCAGCAATCGTTGCTCACCTGCGGGGGTAAGAGCATATTGCAGAGGCGGCAATGGAATGGACCCGTTCATCTTCCTGAGCAGAGGTGGTAAGGCATTGAAAACCACTTCACCGGGCGCATGCTTGTAATAATGCCAGCACCATTTGAGCAAACCCAGGGTTTCTCTGGTCAGAACCGCCTGCTCAACATCGGGATATTCAATCACACGGGCGAGTTTTTCGAGTGGCAATGCGCTGCTGCTGGCAACCTCCACAACCACACCAACCATCTTCCGGCGACCGAATGGCACGATGACTCGAAAACCCGTTAGTGGGGTAATATCATTTTCGGCAGGCAAATAGTCAAATAACTGCCTCAATGGCACCGGCAAGGCGACCCTTAAAACAGGCTGTGGAAGTATGGACTGCATGGCAATGGATTCTAGCAGTCAAAGACCAAACATTTGGGAATTAAGTTAGTACAGCTAAGTCTGGTCCCGGCAGAATGGTGATATCAAGAATATCGCGACAGCATTGGTTGGTGATCGTGTAAAACTCAGGAGCGCAGCCATTGATGCCGGCGAGATCGTTCTCGAAGTGCTGCAATCCAATAGGGTGTCCTGGCCAGGAATTTTTAGAGCCGTGGGTAACGAGTTACCCACCCTACTTAGCGTCTGGGGACGGTGTAGAGGGTGTAGCCGTTTGTTTGAGCGACGACGGTGGCTTGTTTTGTTTTTATGAGTTCTTTTCCGCCTTTGTGTCCTGTTGGACAACTCACCAGGTCGGCTGCGTCGTCCAGAAATTGGTTGGTGAATCCGGTCTCGCCCGTTAGCTTGCAGGGGTCGCTGTCTGAGCGGTAGCCACGGACGAAATGAAGATCATGATCAGCTTCTTCACTTGTTACATCATCACTGACTCGGGGGCCACAGGCGTTTACTATGAAAAGGATAATGATCAAGCCCGGTATGCGAGCACTGATTTTCATTTTTGCGGTAATTTCTCTTTTCATCTGATTGATCATACACCGGCCGGCCGGGTGTGAAGCCATCCTCAAATAGAAAAGGTCTACATCTATAGCTCTTTTGCTTTATATTTGCTCCAATGTGTCCTCACACTCAGTGACTTTTATAGTGAAATTCACACTCAAATTATTGCTCTTCCTGTGCATTGTCTTGGTGGGTATGTATGCCACGACGCCATTGTGGTTGCCATACGTTCTCGAAAAACAACTGCCACCCGGTTGGCAGCTTGAGTCTATGGAAAGCGGTTATCCGGACCTGTCGGGAATTGATGTCAGTTCACTGCGTTTGAAAGCAGGGCTGCCGGTTGCTGATTTAACCATTGCTGCGACTGATCTTCGTGTTAACTATCGGGATCGGAAAGCAGCCATTAATTCAGTCTCACTTGAAATCTCACTACAAGCTACTGAAAACAAATCAGTTGATTCACCCACCCCGGATAAGCTGGTGGTGAATTTCGAAACCTTTCAATTAAACCGCCTTGCAGATGGCAGCTATCACATCACCTCCAACGCAACATTTGAAGATTTTCCCCGTGCCACGGGTCATATCGAAGCTTATTCAAACCCTGATTTACTCAAAGCAGATATCCGCTTTCCGGCCAGTTTGAATTCACCTTCATGGCTGACCGTACAGATTGAACAGAAAGACCAGGCTGAGAATACCGTCACGCAGGCACAGGCTGTTCTCGATACGGAATCGGCAGACCAGGATTGGCTTAGTTCGATATTGATGCGTTACACCGGTGGCTTGTTGACGAAGGTGAAGGGCAAGCTGGAGATACAGTCCAGTTTTATGGGTCTGAATCTACAGGATGTTGAGCATCTCTCACTGAATACCGAAAAGCTGGAGATTGTCTCCAGTATTGGAATTTTTGACATCAAGGCTGAACTGGCGGCAAATCGCGAGGGTAAAAACATCATTGTAAAACTACCCACACCTGCCGAAATTCAATTCCAGGATGAGGCGGGCGGAATTGACTTGCTATTCACCAGCAGCTTTCCGGAGTTTCAGCGTGCACCCCGATCTGATGCGGTTGCTTTCTTGAAGCTTGGTACCAGCAGTCGTTTCACGATTCAACCGGACACCAGTCCATCCATAGACTATAGCGGGGCTATTAGCCTCGACCTTACCGCCAGCGGGGAAACCATTCATCTGCATTCCGATAATTTGCGTACCGTGATGGCGGAGTTCCCGGAACTGGAATCGCTAACAACCGTTGGTTTAATCAAGGTTGACTGGCAGGAGAACACGGGCCTTGCCTATGTATCCGAAGACCTGGAGCTGAAAGCAGAGGAACTGTCCGTTACAGGCGAAATAACAGCACGTAATGGAAAGTACACCAGCAAGGGCTCTGGAGCATTGACGGATACCCGGATAACCCAGCCTGTTATCTCCGCCAACAACGTTGAGATGGAATGGCAAGACCTGGACCTTGTCAGCATGACTGGTAACTTGAGCACCCGGACACAGGGGTTTTCTACTGATATAGATGCTGAAACATGGACGGGGTTCGACTTCGATGCCAACTACCGGTTGCTCAACGGCAGCGGGGTAAATGGCCGTGGCAAACTGAAATTCGATAATGGTCCGCAACTGCCACTTAAATTTACCGGTAACACAAACACCAATAAGTGGGACATCACATTGCCGCAAACCACAATTAGTATAAAGCAACTGGCCAAGCTGTTAGCCGTGGCGCATATCGAACTACCAGGATCGATCAAACTGACTGACGGATCTGTCGGCCTGCAAGGCAAGGTGGCTATAAACGAAAAAGTAACCGCCAGGATGGATATCACAGGGCGCGATATAGACGCCTCAATGCTGGAAAGCCATGCCAGGGATGCCGGTTTTTCCTTCAATACCGCTTACGACGACACGATATCTGCCAATGGCCCGGTCTCGATTGAAACCATCGCGCTGGCGGGTGGTATTGATGTGACCGACATCAAGGCTGACCTGCAGCTTGTAGATATTGACACCTATCGTATGAAAAATCTGTCTGCCGGGTTATTTGGAGGTCAGCTCAAGCTTAACCGGCTACAGTATTCAAATAACAGGCTTGAAGACACCACGGCTGAGCTAAGCCACATCAGCCTTGGCCGCTTGTTGGAATTTGCCGATTTCGACGGTCTGAAAGGTACCGGTTCACTGGATATGTCATTGCCCGTAAGTACCGATCAAACCGGTATCAACATCAGGAACGGGTTATTCCGCTCAACCATCCCTGGCTATCTTGCCTACACAAAAGATGGCGTTGCAGGAAGCAATATTGGTATGCAGGCACTTGAAAACTTCCAGTATCAGGATCTTTCCGGCGAGATTAATTACCAGTCTGATGGCAGTTACCAGGTCAAGGTCCACCTTGAAGGCAAAAATCCTGATCTGTATGGTGGACATCCTGTCGTATTTAATCTGAATATCAACGGTTCTCTTCCGGAGCTTTTCGAGGCCCTGTTTATCACCGGTGATTTTGAAGAAGCGATTCTGAAAGAAATCAAAAAGGAATAGATGTTCAGGCAAAATTCAGCTCATGCTGTTAATCTATAGCATAATGGTAAACAAACCGGTGGTGACGCAATGAATCGATTAGTAATAGTATTGGCAGTGCTGCTTTTGGGTACAGCATGTAATCCAACCGTCAAGATAGAAGCACCGGACAAGCCAATTGAAATCAATATGAATATCAACATCAAGCACGAAATCCTGATAAAGGTCGAAAAAGACGTTGAAGAACTACTTGAAGACGATATGTTCTAAGGGTGAGAAACAGCGGGATTTCAACAGTTAAAACATGTTCGGAATGAATGTAGGAATAAATGGAACCAGGATGATGAAACGGGACAATTGGATCACAAACGTTTTTCTTGCACTGCTTGTCAGTATGATGGCAGTTTCTATTGCCGTGGCCAGCGCTTTAAGCCAGCCCAAGGCCGATGGATTGATCGGTGAACAGGCAAATGGTTATATCGGTCTGGTAAGAAAAGATGTGTCGGCGGATATCAAAAAACTGGTTGATGAAACCAACGCCAGACGCAAGGCCGGTTATCAGAAGATCGCCAGAAAGCAGGGAACCACCCTTTCAGAAGTTGAAAAGGTCGGTGGTAATACTGCTTTTCAAAAAACGTTGAAGGGCAATTATTATCGTGATGCGGGCGGGGCCTGGCGGAAGAAATAGGTTTATTTTGTATTTGAGGGTCGTAGGGTGGGTAACTTGTTACCCACGGGTTTAAAACCAATCCGGCTTGTAAATCGTGGGTAACAAGTTACCCACCCTACGGGTAAAGAAATATTCGGCTGACCCTCAAGCTGTAAGGATCAGTCTGAAATTTTCCGTGTTACAACAAACGCACCACGAATATCACCTTCGCTGAAACCTGTAGCCCGGTCTTCGGGATACAACTCAGCCAACACCCCGCTGACATCAGCTGAAAGGTTTGTGCCATGACAGTTCAGACAGACGGCACCCGTGGGTATCACCTTCATAAAGCGAAACTCCTGACCACCATCGCTATAAACGGTTTCTGACCAGGCCAGGGTGGTAATGTTTTGCCCTGCCGCATATTGTTTTTCAAAATCTTCCAATACAAGCGTTTGCCAATCATTTGGCGCGTTGGCAGGATTTCGATTTTTCAGGCTGACACGGCTCAGAGCCAACCCGTGTTCAGCAGCAACTCTCCGGGATATTGGTGATGCTTGCGTGTTGCAAACACCAATCGCCGCGACCGGGCCACCGGTTTGCATGGTGGTTTTCAATACTGTCTGCAAGGAGCCTGCGAAATCTTTTATTGCCGCTTTTGCATCTGCAATATCAGCCTGGTCGCTGGTTCTGGAATGTTGATCAGCATTACTGTTGAAGGCCAGGGTGACGAGGAATAAACCTAGAAGAATCTGTTTCATGAAGACAGTCCTGTTAATCAATGGGCGAACATTTGTATGCAGCGATTATAATGGATTGAAGCGTAAAAAAAAGGTGGACATGAAGCCCACCTTTCATTGTTCCTGTTATCTAGGAGCTTGTCCGAAGTAGGCTCTCTATTCTCGGACAGGCTCCTTAGCAATGGTGGGTATTTTATCCCACCAGTTCTTAATTGATGCTATTGGATTCCTGGTTTTTGTCCAACAAAGAAAACTGCCTGGCCAGTATCTGCTCATCGATACCCAGCTCAATCATGTCACCGACGATACGTGCAGACTCGCGCAGCAGCAGGTCGGGGCGATCGTCATCCTCTTCATCGGCATCCTCTTCGGCATCATCAGCCGCAGCTTCCGGTGGCTCGCCGGCGTCGGCAAGGGCATCAATTTCTTCCAGCAAAGGACCATTGTCATCCCGTGCAGCTTTCCTGGCCTTACGCTTGGCCTCGTCTTCATCCATCTCTTCACGACGCGTGGTTTCGAGCAATGAAATTTCCTTCTTGTCCTTGTTGTGATTGAATTCCTCGACATCACTGAGCAACCAGCCAAACTCCTGGTTATCACCAATCCTGTCCTGGTAACGGAATTCCGTCACTGCCACCATACGATCCATTTCGCCTTCACGCTCGTAATTGGCCGTGGGGATACTGGTCCACGGCAGTGCGTTATCAAGCGAGCGCTCACCGTATTCTTCGGGATCACCGGCGGACGGGAAGTGAATGTCAGGTTCAACACCACGGTTTTGGGTGGAACCGCCGTTGACACGGAAAAACTGCGCCATGGTAATTTTCAGCTGCCCCATTTTTCCTGAATCGCTGGTTGGGGCGTAGTCATCAAGATCCACCAGGTTCTGTACCGTGCCCTTGCCAAATGTGGTTTCACCAATAATCAGACCGCGGCCATAATCCTGGATTGCAGCGGCAAAAATCTCAGATGCTGAAGCGCTGTAGCGATTGACCAGTACGGCAAGCGGACCTTCCCATGCCATGCCGGGGTCGGTGTCTTCCTCGGTACTGATACGACCACTGGAATTACGTACCTGTACAACCGGGCCTTCGTCGATAAACAACCCGGTCAATGTTGTGGCTTCAAGCAGGGAACCACCGCCATTGTTTCGAAGATCAACCACCAGGCCTTCGATTCCGTCGGCCTTCATTTCATCAATCAGCTTCCTGACATCACGCGTACTTGAGCGGTAATCCGGTAAATTCTTCGCACGGCCATTGAAATCCAGGTAAAACACCGGTAAATCAATCACACCGACCTTGACCATTTCTTCATTTTCACCAGGGATTTCGATGATACGGCTCTTTGCAGCCTGTTCTTCGAGTTTGACCTCATCACGCACAATTTCGATGATCACTGCGGGGCCGTCTACACCGACATCTTCATGAAGAACTTCAAGCCTTACCACGGTGTGTTTTGCACCACGGATCTTTTCAACCACATCATCTATCCGCCAGCCGACAACATCCTGCATTTTTCCGTCATGGCCCTGTCCTACCGCAGTGACACGGTCACCGGCTTTCAGACTGCCTTCTTTATCCGCCGGTCCACCCGGTACCACGCTGGCGATGCTGGTGTATTCATTTTCACGACCCAGCAAAGCACCGATACCTTCCAATGACAGGCGCATTGAAATTTCAAAATTCTCAGAACTGCGTGGCGACATGTAGGCTGTATGCGGCTCGATTGATTGTGCGAAAGCATTCATGAAAAATTGGAAGATATCGTCCGAATTCAGTTCAGAAATACGTCGGTCCAGGTTCTCATAGCGATCATCAAGTGTTTCAAGGATCTCTTCGTCTTCCTTATCGGTCAGGCGTAAACGCAAATAGTCATTCTTTACACGTTGACGCCAGAACTCATTGAGCTCTGCCTCTGATGTTGCCCATTTTGTATCTTCACGGTCCCATGAATAACTTTCGTCAATGGTGAAATCCATGGGCTGTTGGAGTTGGGCGCGGGCAAATGTGACACGTTCACGGACCCTTTCAACATACACATTAAACATATCGTAGGCCACTGACGGATCAGAGTGCTGGAGTGCATCGTCCAGTTTCAGCCGATAGGGTGCAAAAGTGTCGATGTCCTCAGTCAGGAAAAAGCTGTAATTCGGGTCGAGCAAGTCGAGATAGCGGTCGAAGATCTTTTCCGAAAGCTCGTCATCAAGACGGGTATCTTTGTAGTGCCAGTTGGCCAGGAACTTGGTAGCCAGATTACTGCGCAAACGCTGTTCCAGGCTGGGCTTGAACAACACCTGCTCTACCGGCTGGGTAGAGGCCCACACCGAGGTGCTGATGAGTACTACAAACAGATACTTAAATATTCTCAAACTCATTTACTCCAACATTTATGACTTCAATAAACTGCATATCGACTATTTAGTGACCACAAACCCGGCTGTGAGTTGCCGGGTTAGTGTACTTTTATACAATTCTCCAAACTATTTAAGCATTGCACAAGGCTCTCACGCAAGGGTCAAAAGTTTAGGTGACCCGATCCAGCGACCAAATAAATCAAGCATGTAGAGGTAAACTCAGTCAATCAATCCAGATTCTTCGGCCATCAAATCTGCATGATATGAGGACCGAACCAACGGTCCCGAGGCCATGTGGGTGAATCCCAACCCATACCCAAGCTTAGCAAGTTTTTCAAATTCATCCGGTGTCCAATACCGCAATACCGGATGATGATGTACTGTAGGTTGCAGGTATTGACCTATTGTCACCATGTCTACATTGTGTGCCCGCAGATCCTTTAAAACCTGTTCAACCTGTTCAAAGTTTTCACCAAGACCCAACATGATGCCCGATTTGGTCGGGATATCCGGATGCTGAGCCTTGAAACGCTGCAGCAATTTCAGCGACCAGTCATAGTCTGCGCCCGGTCTGACATTCGGATACAGGGGCTTAACCGTCTCAAGATTGTGGTTGAATACATCCGGCGGTGAGGCCGCGAGAATTTCCAGGGCCCGTTCCATACGGCCTTTTCCACGGAAATCGGGTACCAGTATTTCCAGTTTGATATCCGGACTCAGTTCCCGGATATGGCTCAGACAACGGACATAGTGACCGGCACCACCGTCACGCAGATCATCCCGGTCAACCGAGGTGATCACCACGTAGCGCAATTTCATATCGCGGATAGTGCGTGCCAGGTTTTCAGGTTCGCTCTCATCCGGTGGATTGGGTCTGCCATGGGCGACATCACAAAATGAGCATCGACGTGTGCAAATTTCACCCAGGATCATGAAGGTGGCCGTACCCTTGTGGAAACATTCATGGATGTTCGGGCAGGTGGCCTCCTCGCAAACGGTGACCAGACGGTTATCACGTAAACGGGATTTGAGATCGGCCACCGCATTGCCTGAGGGCAGACGCACGCGGATCCAGGGTGGCTTACGTAAGGTTGGCGCGTCCTGATCAAACCGGGCCGTATTGCGTGCCACTTTGTCGGCACCCAATTCCTTGGCACCCGGATCTTTTGAACCAACAAGATTAATAGGAATTTTAGTCTGATCAGTCACTTGCGAATCTCATGCGGTTGAGGTTTCTGGTTTATGGCAGATCGCCCGTTACCAGGCAGAACCTGTCATTGTAGCCTAAAAACTCACTCAAGCCGTCAATCAGGCGATCTTCCACTTCAGTGATAGAGACATCTGCCAAAGCTGACAGCTTAGTTACCTGCAGACCCTGGAATCCACATGGGTTAATCCGTTGAAAGGGTTCCAGATCCATATCGATGTTAAATGCGAGGCCGTGAAATGACCTACCTCTGCGAATTCGTAATCCAAGTGAGGCGATTTTCACACCGTCAATGTACACGCCGGGTGCACCCTTCAATAGCCCGGCTTCCACCGAATAACTTTTCAGCAGATTGATGATGACCTGCTCGATACCCCTCACCAGTGTTCTGACGCCCATCCCCAGACGGGCAATATCTATCAACGGGTAGGCCACAATCTGACCGGGTCCGTGGTAAGTCACCTGGCCGCCACGATCAACCTGGATCACCGGGATATCACCCGGTGCGAGAATATGCTCTGCCTTACCCGCCTGACCCTGGGTAAATACCGGGGGGTGTTCTACCAGCCAAAGTTCATCAGCTGTATTTTCATCACGCTCATCCGTAAACGTCTGCATGGCACGCCAGACAAGCTCATAATCCATCAACCCAAGCCGTCGAACCCGCAATGTGGCCAACCCGTCACCCACGCCAAACCCACCAAACCCGTAGGGTGGGTAACTTGTTACCCACGTCTGACCCTCGTGCGTAATGAATTACACACCCTACGTTACCCACGTCTGACCCTCGTGCGTAATGAATTACGCACCCTACGTTATCCACGTCACAGCTTTGCTTCTCTAAGGACAAATAAAACATGCATTTCAGAGCGCCATCACAACCTGCTCACAATCCGTCAAATCCTGGTAAATACGATCCAGTTGAGCCTTTGACAAAGCCTCGACGGTCACGGTCACTGAAAGATATTTACCCGTACTACTGAGGTTGGTTGTTACGCTTTCACCAGCATACATCCCGGCGTGGGACAGAACGATACCCGTGATCAAAGCCTCGAAACCGCCTTCATCACGACCCATCGCCTTGACCGGAAACTTACACGGAAACTCAAGCAACGTTTCCTGCTGGCTTGTTTCTGTTTCAGGCGGATTTTTGGAAGCCATCAGTCATCACCAAACAAACCGCCAAACCACATGCTCATCCCATCCCATGTGCGACCGAAGAACCCTGCCTCGTTGACTGACTCCAATGCGATCAGGCCACGGCTTGTGATCTCCTTGTCTTCGAGACGGATGGAAATCTGCCCGACCTCTTCACCTTCGGCAATGGGCGCTATCAACTCCGGACGCATTTCTACCTGGGCATCGAGATCGTCGTAACGACCACGCGGGATAGTGACAAACAGCTCATCCTGGATACCCAGTTTTATCTGCTCTTTCTCGCCCTTCCAGACCTTGCCGTCGGCCAATTCCTGACCGGCCTTGTATAACTGAACGGTTTCAAAGAACCGGAAACCATAGTTGAGCAGGCTTTGGCTTTCGCTGACCCGTGATGATTCCGAACCGGAACCCAGCACCACGCTGACCAGGCGCATACCATCGCGTTTGGCTGATGCAGCGAGGCAATAACCGGCAGCCTGCGTATGTCCGGTCTTTAATCCGTCAACAGCCGGGTCGCGCCACAACAGGTTGTTGCGATTGTGCTGCCGTATATTGTTGAAACTATATTCTTTTTCCGAATACCAGGGATAATATTCAGGAAAGTCAGCAATCAGGGCAATACTGAGGGCCGCAACATCACGGGCCGTGGTGTAGTGTTCCTCATGCGGCAGACCCGTGGAATTCATAAAATGGCTATTGGTCATCCCCAATTGCGTGGCGTAATGGTTCATCAAACCGGCAAAAGCCTCTTCGGTACCTGCCAGGTGTTCCGCCAATGCGACACTGGCATCATTACCCGACTGGATCACCATGCCCTTGATCAGTTGTTCAACTGTCACTTCCATCTTGGGCTCGATAAACATACGCGATCCACCCGTGCGCCAGGCAATTTCACTGACGTTAACCACATCAGTCAATTGGATGTTGCCACTTGCCAACTCGGTAAACACAACATAACTCGTCATCACCTTGGTGATGCTCGCAGGTTCAACCCGCGTGTCCGGGTTGCTCTCAACCAATACATGATTGCTATTGAAATCTACCAGGATATAACTGTTCGCACTCAGCGAAGGAGCCGCCGGCGTAGGCATATTTTTGGGTAAAGGTGGCGGTGGACGTTGAGCCAGTGCAGCCAATGGTACGGCCAGTGCAATGGCAATTAACAACAGGATTTTCTTCATGATCAGCTATTATTCCGTAAATATGACGTTGGGGTCTTTTCGTCAGGAGAAACCACCCCTAGCGACTTACCTTATGCGGGCTTTCGTAACCCAGTTCAACTACACGGCGCCTGCTTGCTTCAATTTCTGCCTCTGAAGCATACGGCCCTATCCATACTTTATACAATCCCCGGCTTTTCTGTACCGAGACAGGTTTGAGTTGTGCGGCCAGCATTTTTCCAGCCAGATCATCGGCTGTTTTTCGCTTACTGAATGCCCCAACCTGTAAAAATGTTCCATCGGCCACTTTCACGGCAGCCTTTTTTGATCTTTTGACATCAATAGCACGCACATCTATCCGTGCGGTACCTGTTTGATCTACACCCAGCTTGATGGCTGCCGCATAAGACAAGTCGATGATGCGGTCTTCATGAAACGGGCCACGGTCATTGATCTTCACAATCATTTTACGACCATTATCAAGATTGGTGACTTCCGCGTAGGTTGGCAACGGCAGGCTTTTATGCGCAGCTGTGGCCAGGTGCATGTCATAAACCTCACCACTTGATGTACGCCGGCCATGAAACTTGCTGCCATACCACGATGCAATGCCCCGTTCGTGGTAACCCTTACTGGTGGGCAAAACCGTATAGGTCTTACCCAGCACGGTATAGGGGCTGTGATTGCCGTAGCGGGCCAGTGGCTCATTTGCAGGTACCGCGTCCCTGACTTCAGCAGCAGTGATTTTTTGGCTTGAAGGACCATCACCGGATTCTGCTTCTTTCTTCTTTTCTCCCGCACAGGCCGCCAGTAGCAATACCGCCAGGGTCACAGGGAAAACCAGTCTGTTCATCAGGATTTGTCCATTCCCTTTTTGATCTCCTGGCTCAGTTGGTAAACAGCCATCGCATAACGCGGGCTGCGGTTATAACGGGTAATGACGTAAAAATTCTTAAATGTCAGCCAATAACTGTTGCGATCTTTTTCAACCAGTTTTAAAACTGCAGCAGGTAAAGCAGGCGATAGTTCACTGGAACTGGTGAAGCCTTTCTCCTGCCATTCGGCTACTGTCAGTGTAGGTTTGAGGCCTCTTGTTGATATCTTGTCAAAAGCGGCATCGCTGGTTGCCCTGGCACGGCGTGTCACCGGTTTCCCAGGTTGCCAGCCGTGACGATGCAGGTAGTTGGCCACACTGCCAACAACATCAGCTGTCGAACGCCAAAGATCACGTTTGCCATCTGAGTCGAAATCCACCGCATATTCGCGGTAACTGCTGGGCATAAACTGACCCATACCCATTGCACCCGCATAAGAACCGGTGATCTCGGAAGCCGGCAGACCTTCCTCGGAAGCCAGCCGTATATAGTGCATCAACTCGCTGGAAAAGAATGGAGAACGGTCAGAAGAGAGGTTTTGCGGGTAATAGAATCCGAGTGTGACCAAAGCATCGACAGTCCGATATCCGCCGGTATTACGGCCATAGGATGTCTCCACACCGATGATGGATACAATGACCTCTTCATCCACACCAAATTGTGTTGAAACCGCCGAGATTAACTCGCGGTTCTCTTTCCAAAACTCAATACCCTGGCTGATCCGTTTATCAGTCAGGAATATTTTCCGGTACTCATGCCACGGTTTACCCTCGGCCGGACGACTGATAGCATCAACGATGGATTGCTTGTATTCGGCCTGCTCAAGCAGAGCCCGAACTTCATTCTCCGGCAGTCCATATTCCGACACCGCACGATTTACAAACTCGTCAGTCCCAGGGTGTTCAGTAGCAAAACCGGATACACAATAAAGTACCAATATAAGAAATTTTCGCATTAATCAAAGAGTCCAGATTGGGTAATTAAAAGGCATTCAAGAGCCCAAACACAGAGTTTACCCGAATGTGAAATAAAAACCGCGCCCATAAGACATATAAATTCCTCTATTTTATGAATTTACGATGGCCATAAATGGACATCATTATGCCGAAGCCGGCCAAAAGGGTTACGGCGGAGGTGCCCCCGTAACTTATCAATGGCAGGGGTACGCCCACAACCGGTAATACCCCGGAAACCATGCCGGCATTGACCAACACGTATACAAACAATGTCAGGCTCAGTGCCCCGGCTAGCAGTCTTGCGCCGGTATCACGTGCAATACTGGCAATGTATAAACCACGGGCAATCAATAATACATAGGTCAACAGCAACAACAAAACACCTATCAAACCGAATTCTTCAGACAGTACCGCCAGGATAAAATCGGTGTGGCGCTCAGGAATAAACTCCAGGTTTGACTGGGTACCATTCAACCAGCCCTTGCCAGTCAGCCCACCTGAACCAACAGCAATTTTTGACTGGATGATATTCCAGCCGTGGCCCAGGGGGTCGGCTTCAGGATTCAGGAATGTCCGTACACGGTCGCGCTGATATTCTTTCATGACCAGCCACAACACGGGGGCTGCAGCAGTAGCCAGGCCAAAAAATCCGAACAGGACCCGCCATCGCAGACCGGCTAAATAAAGTGTAAACCCGCCACTGGCGGCGACCAGCAATGACGTACCCAGATCGGGTTGGCGGTAAATCAGAAAAGTGGGAATCAACAATATTCCCAAGCTTACACCGGTGGCCTTCCAGCTTGGCGGCAGCACCCTTGGATGCAGGTACCAGGCAACCATCATTGGTACTGCCAGTTTCATCAGTTCGGAAGGCTGAAAACGAATCAGACCAATATCCAGCCAGCGTTGAGTACCACGGCCGACACCCAGCCCCCAGGTCGCCAATAGCATGACAATACCGATACCGTATAACCACGGTGTCCACGCTCTGAGGACCCGTGGCGGTACCTGGCTGATAGCCAGCATGACAACAAGCCCGAAACCCAGACGTACTGCCTGCCGATTGACCAAAGCCATGTTTTGCCCGGAGGCGCTGTACAGAACGACCAGCCCAAAACCGATGATCATCAGTAACAGAACCAGTAAAACCGGATCAAGACGGGGTGCGCCAACCCATGTCGGCAACCAGCGTTTCATTGCCAGGCCCTCAAGGTTGTAGCTCCGGCTCGATTTCCTGTTCCAGCCAGGCATCAAGCGTTGCCCGTGCTACCGGTGCCGCAGCGGTTGAACCACCACCACCATGTTCGACAACGACGGCAATGGCTATTCTTGGGGCATCAACCGGCGCAAAGGCAATGAATAAAGCGTGGTCACGCAAATGCTCCGGTACTTCGTCGACGTTGTACTGCTTGTTGGCAGCAAGTTGATACACTTGCGCCGTACCGGTCTTACCGGCTATACGGAATGGCGCATCAACCGCTATCCGTCTTGCAGTACCACGCAAGCCATTCACGACCCGGTCCATGCCATCCAGAATCGTCTGCCAATCCTGTGGGTCCCCGACCGGTATTTCAAACTCAACCGGTGCCTTGACACGTTTTGCTCTTTCAACACCCGCCGGTTTGCTGGCGTATAGCAGCCTGGGTGCATATCGTGTGCCCCCATTGACCAGTGCAGCAAGTGCATTGGCCAGTTGCAGCGGTGTTACCACGTTGAAACCCTGGCCAATGCCGGCAATCACAGTCTCACCCGGATACCAGGGTTGATCATGAGTGACGCGTTTCCATTCACGTGATGGCAACAGACCCCTGCCTTCACCCGGGACATCAATACCCGTAACAGACCCAAACCCAAACTGTGCCAGGTAGTCGTGCATCCGGTCTATACCCATATCCATGGCCAGTTGGTAGAAATAGGTGTTCACGGATTGTTCCAGCGCCTCACCAATGTCAACCCAACCATGCCCCATGTCCTTCCAGTCCCGGTAAGGACGGCTATAACCCTTGATATAAAACTTACCATTTGAAAACACGCGGGTTTCGGGTGTGACAATGTCCATTTCCAGGCCAGCCAGACCAACAAAAGGTTTGAGTGTGGAGCCAGGTTCGTAGCCGCCATTAAGAGCCCGGTTGAACAATGGCCTGCCAGGTGTATCAAGTATGTCACGGTAAGCCTGTTGGCTGATGCCATGAACAAAGGCATTCGGGTCATACGCGGGTTTACTGACCAGTGCGATGACACTGCCGTCAAGCGGATCGATGGCCACTACGGAACCGGGTCGGTCCCCCAGTGCGTCCCAGGCTGCCCTTTGCACAGCTACATCAATGGATAGCACCAGGTCGGTACCGGGAATTGCATCCTGCCGCTCCAACACTTTTAAAACCCTGCCACGGACGTTGGTTTCAACACGCTCAAAACCACTGGTGCCATGCAGATCTTCTTCATGAAACTGTTCTACACCAATCTTGCCGATGGTACGGGTACCACGGTAATTACCCTCATCCACATTGGCGATATCATTCGCATCCAGGCGCCCGGTATAACCGAGCACATGTGTTAGAAGCTCACCATAGGGATAATTTCTGCTCAGATAAGGGACAACATCGGCGCCTTGAAACCGGTGCCGGTTGACGGCAAACCGGGCGACTTCACGTTCGCTCAGATTGAATTTTAACGGGACGCTGTCAAATTCCCGGTAATTACGGCGTGATTTGTGAAAAGCCTTACGGTGGTCATCGCTGAGGTCAACTAAAATAGACAGTTCTTCCAGGAGCGCCTCGAGACCGGCTGTTTTTCCCGGTACCATTTCCGGCACAATTTCCAACCGGTAGGCCGGTCGGTTTTCTGCAATGACCCGCCCGCGACGGTCATAAATCATGCCACGATTGGGTGTAACCGGCCGTACCCTGACGCGATTACTTTCCGAGCGCGTGGAGTAACCATCAAACGCGTAAACCTGTAACCAGACATAGCGACCAACCAGAGCCAGCATAAAAAGGGCAATAATGATCAGCCCGATCTTTGCCCTGCTCTCGAACAATTGTCGTTCTTCACGCTCGTCCTTTATCGCGCGGTTACCTGAATAGCTGATCACGATTTCTGTTGACGCGTCCTTGCGCGAATACGGTCAAGCAACAGGAACAACCAGGGCCATAAAACCATTGCTACAAGGGGTGGCAGCCAGTACTTCCAGGTAGGTATCGGCTCACCCAGCAATGCGGTTATCCAGATCAAAATAATGCGGTCATTGACCAGTAGGCCCAGAATACTCAACGCCTGCTGCCACGGTGGGAAAAAGCGCAAACGTGAACGAAATCGTTGTACCAGGAACACCATGACAACCAAGCTCAAGGCATGCAAACCCATCAGGCTGCCGCTGAGGATATCCAGCACAAGACCGATCAGAAAGGCCAGGCCGAGGCTGATCATGTCTTGAGTTTCCAATGACCAGTAAATCACCACCATTGCCACCCAATAGGGCTTAAACGGCGCCAGCATCTCGGGCAGAGGCAAAAGCGTCAGCAGGATAGCGGCAACAATGGTCAGAAAAATCAGGCTACGGCTTTCACGTCTGGATGTCATGGCACTTCACCCGGTATTGGCTCATCAGCAAGCTGTGGCTCAATCAATAACACCTCACGACCCCTGTCGAGCGCAGCGAACGGGCGCATATAGACCTTGGCAAAAGTCTCGCCGCTGTCACGCTCCACACGCTCTACTTCACCGACGGGAAACCCAGGGGGGAAGCGATCACCAAGACCGGATGTAACAACCATGTCTCCGGGACTCACATCCGCCTGCAAGGGTACATTGGGCATCAGTAAATGACTGGTTTCACCACTTCCATAAGCCACGGTGCGCAGACCGGTCCGGTTGATTTGTACAGGTAAGGCATGATCGGGGTCGGATATTAGCCGAACGGTTGAAAAGTGCCGGTGTACGTCCTCGACCTGACCAACGATACCCAGGCCATCTATAACGGCCTGACCGACGAGCACACCATCGTCAACCCCCCGGTCAATCCAGATTTTGTGCGAAAACGGATCGAGATCAACCCGAATCATTTCTGCAAACTGAAAATTATATTCCCTGCCCTGGGTCGCTTTGAGCAAATCCCTCAGTCGTTGGTTTTCCTGTTGAAGAGCAGCCTGGGTTTGCACGGAACCCGCGTTTTCCAGCAACTGTTGCTGCAATTGCTGATTTTCAGCGATCAGGTCCTCGCGCACCCCGGTATGTTCCTGAACCGAATGCAAGGCTTGCGCGGGCCAGGAGACAACGTGGAACACGGGCTCAAGTGCCAGTTCCAGTACGCCGCGTACTTTGGGGACATAATGTCCACGTTGATCCATGAACATCAAGACAATCGCCAACAGAATATACATCATCAAGCGCGCTGTACGTGTGCCGTCTGCGCCAAACCAGCGACTGGGAACTGATGATTCTGAATGTACCAATTTTTATCGTGTACCTGAATAATCAGGTGCGAGCACCTGATCTTATGTGTCTTTTAATATTAACTCGTGGTGAAAAAATCACCGTGGTTCTCATCCATCAACTCGAGTGCACGACCACCACCCCTGGCCACACATGTCAGCGGGTCATCGGCAACAAAAACTGGCAAGCCGGTTTCTTCGGCAATCAGACGATCAAGTCCTTTCAACAACGCACCGCCACCGGTCAGCACGATACCGGTTTCCACAACATCCGAGCATAACTCCGGTGGTGTTTGCTCCAACGCGGCCTTGACTGCATCAAGAATGCTGGCAAGACTTTCCGTCAGGGCTTCCAGCACTTCATTACTATTGATGGTAATGCGCCGGGGCACACCCTCGGCCAGGTTGCGACCGGACACCGACAGTTCTTCGGCTTCTTCATCAGGCCAGGCTCGGCCGATCTTGATCTTGATCTGCTCCGCAGTGGATTCACCAATCAAGGTGCCGTAGTTTCGCCGGACAAAATTGACAATCGCATCGTCAAATTGATCACCACCGACACGTACTGATGCTGAATACACCAATCCATTGAGCGATATGACCGCCACTTCAGATGTGCCACCGCCAACATCCAGCACCATTGCACCCCGTGCTTCATGAACCGGGATGCCGGCACCAATTGCCGCCGCCATCGGTTCTTCTACAAGAAATACTTCGCGGGCACCCGCACCCTCGGCCGATTCCTTGATCGCCTTACGCTCAACTTGTGTTGAACTACACGGGACGCATACAAGGACACGCG
>CBDTVF010000005.1:0-25913 GCA_965363775.1 uncultured Gammaproteobacteria bacterium | reverse complement strand
GCATGATGAAATTGCCTCGCACCTGGACTTCTCCGGTCTTTCCCTGTCTTACCTCTCTGCCGGTATTATCGGCGATACGGACATCGTACTCAGGTACCGGTTGTCCGATTGAAGCAGATAATAATTCTACGTCCTTGCAAGGCTGGACAAATGTGACGGAACCGACAGATTCTGTCTGCCCGTAAGATGTGCTCAGTCGGGGGCAGATTTTGGAGAGTTTATGCAACAGACTTTTCGGAGCAGATGCTCCACCCCAGACGATCAACTGGACGGATGAAAGGTCGTAGTCATCGAAGTCAGGATAGGCCAGGCATAGCTGAAACGCGGTTGGCACACTGAGCCAACAGGTGATTTTCTCCCGATCGATCAGGGCCAGGCAATCTGCTGCTTCGAATTTTTCCATGAATACGATGGTACCGCCGCCGACAAAGGTATAGCAGGCAATATCGCCGACACAGCCGATGTGATTGATTGGCAGGAAGTTCAGTGCACATATGGGCGATGCATTCCAGTATCCAAGCTGCACATGAGCAACCCGAGCGAGTCCGCGATGCGGGATCATTGCCCCTTTTGGCTTGCCGGTTGTACCCGATGTGTAGACGATCATAGCAGTATCATTGCCGTCGACCTGCTCACGCGCGGTTGCGAGTGCATCCATATCCATCGGTCGGCTACAGAAGTCTTCAAAACCAAGCGCATTTTCAGGCACTGGCTCATTGTTCAGTATGACCACTGACTCAAGACAGACAAATTCATTTATCAAGGCCTGCAAGTCATCAGTGAAATCACGTTCATCGATGCATGAGCGGGAAAACAGTAACCGCGGTGTGGCATCGCCCATCACGTAACGGTATTCGTCCAGGCGATATTTGGGGTTGAGGCCGATCCAGATGGCACCGATTGAAGCAGCGGCCAGAAATATCACAAAAAAATCAGGGTGTGGTGTGTTCAGGGTGGCAACCCGGTCGCCTTTCACGATACCTGCGGCCACCATGGCTGAAGCGCAGCGATCGACCTGCAATTGCAATTCGCGGTAAGTCAGGCGAAGTCCATCCAGAACCACGGCCTCGGTATCTGGCGTGCTCGCTGCATGATAATCGACGTAGTCACTGATTCTCTCGAACATTACTCTATCCCTTGGCTAAATCAGGCCGTCATAAGGCTTTCGGACGGTCGCTGCTTGCACCCACGAAATCAGGGTGTTCATATCGTATACCGGCAAACCGGTCGCGTTTTGAATAGCCCAGGCAAAAGGCGGCAGATCGCTGCACTGCAGCAGGATTGCGCCGGCATCGGGATGCTTCCTGACGAGATTGCTGGCGTATTCGGATAGCTGGGTTTCCAGTTTTGCCGGGTTGAATCCTTCGGGTGAGAGCATGGCCGCAAATTCCGGTACGTCGATGGCTTGTTCTACCAAAAGACGATTGGTATCGGTTATAGCACACTCTTCAAATACCCTGGGTGTTAATGCGCTGCCAACGGCCGCAATAACTAGCAATTTCTGCTTGGGTTGCAAGGCCGCCTGAATCCATGGCACCTGCAGCATCGAGGAAAGGTATGTCGGCACCGAAAGGGCCGCAGCAGCAGCACGCTGGTAATTGGCGAATGATCCACAAGCACTGACCACCGCCCTCACACCATTGGCGATCAGTGCTTCACCACCCGCAATAAGTACATCAAGAACGGATGGGTCCGCCACGGCAATACGCTCGAAGGTCACACCTTTGAGCACCTGGTAAATCACCGGAAAATCATATGTGCTGGCATTGGCCACGTTACCAGGCAGCATTGCATAGTCAGCCTCGACCAGCAGGATGCCAATGGGTGCCCCGGCAAAAGATCGCCCAGGTTGTGGTGCCAGTGTTCGATCTGTCTGTCGATATCTCTGCATGTAGCCATGGTACATGGTGAATGCTCCCGTCTGAGATGAGCTCTTTTACTTAACGTCAATTAAGTACATAATAACCATAAGCGATGATGGCTTCAACAAAGCTAGTAACAAGTTTCGGTGTTTTGCCACCATTTACCAAATTCCTGGATGTTATGATGCATTTCAGTGAGAAAGCAGGTGTTATTTTATGTCGATAGATCAGCTCAAGAAAAACGATGTTGCCCTGGTCGGCATCATGTCCGATGCAAACTCAAGTTATATGTCGGGGACGGCGATGGCACCGGAAATCATCCGTCGGGCGGTGCACTGCGAGTCTGCCAACCTATGTTCAGAATTGGGTGTCGACTTACGTGGTAACCCGTGTTTTATTGATACTGGTGATAGACAGATTGCCAAAGATGAAAAAGGTTTTTTAGCGATAGAAACCCACATTAATGAGATTGTTGGGCGCGGTGCATTGCCACTGGCATTGGGCGGTGACCACGCAATAACTTACCCAATCATGCGCGCCATTAACCATGCCAACGGCCCGGTCAATATCCTGCATTTTGATGCCCATCCGGATTTATACGATGACTTTGAAGGTAACCCTTATTCCCACGCCAGTCCCTTTGCACGCATTTTGGAAAAGGGATTATCCAAACGCCTGATCCAGGTTGGTATCCGCACACTTAACCGGCATCAGCGTGAACAGGTCGAACGCTTCGGTGTCGAGAGTCACGAAATGAAAGATGTGGATCTTTCATCAATTGGCCGGGATTTCGGTGGCCCCGTTTATATCAGTTTGGATATGGACGCCCTTGATCCCGCCTTTGCACCCGGTGTATCCCACCACGAACCCGGTGGGCTCTCGGTAAGAGACATCCTGGGCATCATCCAGAGAATACCCAACCACATCGTCGGTGCAGATATTGTTGAATACAATCCAAAGCAGGATATTAACGATATGACCGCCATGGTGGCAGCAAAGCTATTGAAAGAAATCGCAGGCAAGATGTTACTGAACAGACCTTAGGGTTTGTGTAATAAATACTTGCCCCTGTTGTCCCGAAATTGTTATGCATGTCGAGTTGCCTGTCTGGTGTTACTTGTTACTTAACAATGATTAGGTATATGATTGAATGCATAGTGCAAGAGCTATTCTTAGCATCAAGGATTAAATATGTCATTAAAAGCAACAACAATAATCAAGGCCCGTGGCTGGGAGCGCAAGCGTGCGAATCATGATACCTATGAAGAGATACTGGAAGCAGCAGCACAGGCCTTTTCGAAGAATGGTTACGATGGTACAAGCCTCGCCGAAATAGCCAGGGCGGTTGGAATAAAGACACCGGCGCTTTATTACCACTTCAAATCCAAAAATGAGATTCTTTATGCCTACCTTGTACGCTCCGGGGAACAGATATTCTCGGCAGTACAAATGGCGGTGATCACTGCAGATGATGATCCTAAACAGCGTCTCTGTGCCTATGTGAAAGCTTACATCCGGACGCAGCTGGAAATGATCGATACCATGCCGACTGTTAATACGGTGATATTCAGTGCCACGGTTTCCAAGGCACTGACCCGTTCGCAATACAAGTGGATACAGAACTGGGAACGCAAAATGATCGGGCTGGTTCGCGACACTCTGGAAGACGGGAAAAAAGAAGGTAAGTTTCAGTTTAAAAACCTCGCCCCAACCGCTTTCTTCCTGATGGGCTCAATCGACTTTGTCGTCAACTGGTATCGCCCTGGTGGAAGCCTGACGATAGATGACCTTGCAGCCGAATATGCTGATCTCGCACTTGCGTCAGTAAAAGGCAAATAAACGCGTGATACCTTTGTCCTGGTTTCATTAGTAACAGGAGTTCTTGAATAAATATGGCCACGGAACACTACCAACGCGAAACCCTCGAGCGTAGTATTCCATTTCGCAACTATGTCGCGCTGGGACTCGGTGTCATCGTTGGTGTTGGCTGGGTGGTTTATTCGGGCCAGTGGCTGCAGGACGGCGGGCCCATGGGTGCCATGCTGGCCTTTTTACTGGGAGGTCTGCTGTTGTTGCCGATCGGCATGTGTTATGCGGAAATGACCGCTGCGCTGCCGCTTGCAGGTGGAGAACTTTCCTTTGCCTACAAGGCATTTGGGCCGCTGGTAGCATTTATGACCGCTTGGGCGCTGTCACTTGAATACGTGTCCGTGACACCTTTTGAAACGATTGCAATCGGGTCCCTGTTGGAGACGCTGATACCTGCAATTGTTACAGATCCCTTGTATTACGTTGGCATAGGCGCGGAGAAAGAACGTGTCTCACTTTCGACTGTTTTGCCGGGATTGTTAATCGGGGCCTATCTCATCAGAGTTAACTACAAGGGAGCAAAAGATTCCGCCAGGTTTCAGATGTACGTGGTAACCGCGCTGTTACTTTGCACCCTGGTATTTACGTCGGCTGCCTTGATCGGTGGTGATTATCAAAACCTGCAGCCCCTGTTTGCAACTGATCAGGAAGGACCCGCTTCCTGGGCGGGTATCGCGGCAGCAATCATATCGGTACTGGTCGTTGTGCCGTTTTTTATGGGCGGTTTTGATGCGATACCACAGGCTGCTGAAGAGGCCGGCACCACGGTGCCACCGAAGCAACTCGGGTATGCAATATTGCTCAGTATCGTTTGCGGCTCAGCTTTTTACGTGGTGATCATACTCGCGGTTTCGATCAGTATGCCCTGGCAGGTATCGTCAAAACTACCCATGACCAGTTCTGCCGTATTTGAAGCGGCTTTCGGCTATGTCTGGGCAGCGAAGCTGGTGATTTTCACTGCTTTGCTGGGTTTGATCACCACCCTGAACGGTATGTATGTCGCATCCTCCAGGTTGTTATTTTCGCTCGGTCGCGGTGGTATGTTGCCGCATTGGTTCGCGAGGGTGCATCCGTCACATCACACGCCTCAGAACGCCTTATTGTTTGTAGGTGTTATATCGCTTATCGGGCCTTTTATGGGCAAATTCGCACTGGTGCCCATCGTCAACAGCAGTTCTTTTGTGTTCACGATTGCACTGGCAATGACTTCTGCTGCTTCTATTCGATTGCGACAAACACATCCGCAACTGATGCGACCCTACCGTGCACCCACTTTCTTTCTATACATGGGTTTTCTGGTCTCGATTGTGTTGTTACTTTTGATGATTCTTCCGCAAAGTCCTGGCCGGCTTGGTGCACTGGAAATTAAAGTTGTAACTGCGTGGATGGTTCTCGGTGTGATTGCGTTTTACTGGCGTAAATTCAGGCACCCAATGCCGAAGGAAGAGAGGGACTATCTTATTCTTGGTGAATACGCTGATTAAGTAACGTCTGGAGAAAAATGAATTAGGGTGATTCGCATAATCAGGATTACTTATGATTGAGTCAGATGCATCCAGCGCTTTAGCCGGGTGTTTAGCGACCAGGGCAATATTGCAGCACCCAGGCTGAGCAGGGACAGGAAAATAAAACCTGTTAAATAAGTTTGTTCAAGCACCCATGCACCTATCCGCGAGGCCAGCCAACTTCCGACTGAAAGCGCCAGCAGTCCACAGCCCATAATCATGGCGCTGTAGCGCTTTGGAGCCATGGTATTGAGTGCGGAAAAATACAAAGGGAAGACGATCAGCTCTGCCAGGGTCAGAAAAATATACCATAGCACCACCCACATCATGCCGCTTTTCCCATTCACGCTGGTGGCCAGATCGAGAGCGGCAAATATCATGAAAATATAGCTTATTGCCATGATCACATAGCCAATCATAAATTTAGCCGGCATTTGCGGTGTGTGGCCCCGCTGTGCCAGCTTTACCCACAACATGGCCAGAACGGGTGCTCCGGCTACAACCAGCAATGGATTTAATGACTGAAACCAGGTTGTGGGCACCTCAAAATCCCCCACAACCCGATTGGTATCATTAAATACAAATAGATTCATCAAACCGCCGAAATGTTCATATGCTGCAATAAAGACGGTAGCAAAGAGAATAAATACCAAAAGTGCCAGCAACCGTTGTTTTTCGATCAACGTGAGGGGAACCAACTCTGTGTCGTCGTTCCTTTCCTTACCGGTGGGTTTTTCACCGACTCCGTTCAGCAGATGCTGTTTCCAGATCAGCAGCGACAATCCGCAGAGCATACCCACTCCAGCAAGGGTAAAAGCCAAATGCCATCCGTAGTACTCGCCCACCAGCCCAACGATCAATGGTGCCGCAAAGGCACCAAGGTTAACCGCCATGTAATAAAGGGTGTAGCCGGCATCCTTAAGTGCTCCTGGTTCCTGGTAAAACATACCTACCATGGTAGTCACCGGCGATTTAAATAGCCCGTTACCCAAAATAATTAGACCGAGGGCAAAGTAAAAACTAAGGGATGATGCAATATATGCTGTTTTACTCCAGTTCAGGATTTCCGTCTCCTGCCCACTGGCTATTCCGATACCGGCGATATAGGTCGACATTGCGGCTTCCGTTACAGAATCCACGCCAATGCCACCCATCACCAGGCCTGCGTTGTGAAGTACTGCATCCACCGGTAAATTTGTCAGGTTGGCAATCAGGATTGGAAAATATCCAGCGCCACCCATCGAGAAGTGACCAACTGCCATGATGACCCCACCGACCACCAGGGAGCGGCGCAGGCCGAGAAACCGGTCGGCGACCCAGCCACCGAAAACGGGCGTAAACCACACCAATGCTGTGTAGTAGCCGTACATTTTGATGGCAGCCACCTGATTCCAGGCAAATCCGTCATCAGTGGTGCCTGACACCAGAAACAACACCAGGATCGCTCTCATGCCATAAAAACTAAATCGCTCCCAGACTTCCACCGCACTGAGTAGGAAAACGCCTTTTGGGTGGCCCAGTATCGTTCCCTGATCATGCATTTCGGGTGATTAATGTCACTTTACTGCTGGCAACACAATGTGTGACGGGTATTTTGCAGAATGGTGAATGGTATTTTTGGCCACTACGTATTCGCTTTCATCGTAGTTATTGCCACCAGTGTTCAGGTTGCGGACAAAACGAGGGAAGTTACTACTGGAAATCTGCAAACGGATTCGATGACCTTTCAGGAACACGTTGCCGGTGGCATGCAGATCAATGTTGAGCCGGTAGATGCCATCAGGCTGCAAAAATACCTGCTTCTCAAAACCCTCGCGGTATCGTGCACGTAATATGCTGTCCTGCACGTTGTAGGTCGTGCCATCGGGGTATACATCGACCAGTTTGACGGTGAAATCTGTGTCTTTGGCGGTGGATGACACGAATAGCGTAGCGGTAATGGGACCGGTCACTTCCAGGTTGCTATCCAGCACATCACTGGTGTAAACCAGTACATCCTTGCGGTTCTCGACTTCAGTCTGGTCGTAGGCTCCTGCGGGTGCTGCGTCTTCCGATATGCAGCAGATCGCTCCACCCATGGTTGGTGTCGGGTTACCGGGATCGTACTGATAGTGATCGGCTGCTTCTTCAGCCGCTGGAGCCTCAAAGGACAGTAGACCGCCGCCGCCGCGGCTATTTGCATCACCCTGGCTGTGCAGGTAGTAATTTTGATACCGGGTGTTGTCCAATGGCCAATTTTTCGCGGTGCGCCACTCATCGGTGCCCATCGTGTAGTACTGCAATCGGGGCATATCGGTCACACCGTTATCAACACCCTTAAGCCAGTGATCAAACCAGTCGAGATAAATGCGAAAGTAATCCTTACTGATATCGCCTACTGCACGTTCGCCAATAACCGCATTGGTCCAGTTCTCCAGACCCTCGGAGTCGCAATGGGCGGTTGGTGAGATTATCGCGAACTGGTTGTCGCGGCCCCGGTCGCCAGTGGCGTTGGTGCGAAACAGATTGAACAGGATCAGGGATTCATTGACGCCACCGTCGTACCAGGAGTTGACGTGTAGTGCCGGAACGTTGAATTGATCGTTGTTGTCGACGTAGTTCTTGTTGTCCCAGTATGGGTCAGCGGGTCCATGCGAGAATATATCCGCGTAATCCGAGGCAGGACCGCCAGCGTCTTTGAGGATATCTATAGTGGGCAGATGCCAAAAGAGTTTCTGAAAATCTGTGTCTGGAACGTGCGGCCAGGGTTCATAAAGTGTGGCATCGCTCCGGTATTCCTCATCTGGCATATCATGCGGTCTTTTTTGATGGTACTTAGCCCCGTCGCTCCAGAACCAGCCCAATCCCGATGCCAGTTCTGGTACGCCACCGTCCTGGGACATGAATGGCCGCCCGGTACCCTCGTAGCCACCACCCGCCGCCAGTATTATGGCCGCAGCGTGGTTGGGATGACGCGTAGCAGACAACAACACCTGGTTTTCACCGAGATAGGAACAACCATATGTACCAACTTTGCTGTTTGACCAGGGCTGTTTAGAAATCCATTCAATGGTGTCGTAGCCGTCATTCCTGTCATTGGACAAGATCTCATAATCACCTTCTGACTCGAACCGCCCACGCATATCCTGCACGACAACATGGTAACCATGGCCGGCAAAATAATGTGCATCTGATCCGGGTTTGCCCAGGCCGCGGTAATCGTTTTTGTTATAAGGCAGGCGAATCAGGACGACCGGTAACGGACCTTCGACACCAACCGGGGAATAGATGTCCGTGGACAAACGAACATCATCGCGCATCGGTACCAGCACCGTTCTTTCCCGCCTGATTTCAGTATAAACGGGTGCCGGGCGACGCGGGAACTTCCCAGCGGGCTGAATTTCCACGTAGGGCTCCTCAACTGAAGCGTCCAGAGCGTGAATATGGAGTGTAGGGAAGGGTGACTGAGTATCGTCGGTCTGGCCAGCACTGCAAAGTAACCCAGCGATGATGAAGCTTGTAATTCGTGATTTCATCATGCATTCAACGCGATTATTGCAGCGCAGGGTCGTATTGGTTGAACCAATCCAGCATGTACTCGATCATGCGGACCTTGTTACTTGGTTTGATAAACCAATGCCCCTCGTCACGCAGCAGAACAAGCCTGGTTGGTACACCGACCATTCGGAGTGCAATAAAGTATTCCAGGGACTGGCTGACGGGTGTTCCAGTGTCATTTTCACCAACAAAAATGGCGGTCGGCGTTTTGACCTGGTCGACGTACATGATGGAGGAGTGCTCAAGCCAATCAGAAGGGTCTTCCCAAAAAGGTTTGGCACGATGTCGAAAGCTCCAGATAGGAAAATCGGCGGTGATTCCGCTTATCTGGTTAACGGTGGCGCACATTGCAACGGCCGCCTTGAAACGATCCGTATGCGCGACCACCCAGGCGGTCTCGATTCCGCCTGCGCTGCAGCCGGCAACAAACATACGTTCTGCATCGACGTAACCTGCCGCCAGGGCCGCATCTACACCGCCCATGATGTCCTCAAAGTCTTGCTTACCCGGAAATCCGCCGGTGACACCACCGGCAAACCCGGTGCCGTAGCCCAATGTGCTGCGGTAATTGATCAGCGCGACGACATAACCTTTGGCCGCCAGGTAATCCACCGTTTCCTGGTAATACTCACCGTAAGCGCTGTAGGGGCCGCCGTGAATCCAGACGATTAACGGGTACTTATTGTCAGAGTCGAAATCCGGAGGTAATTGCAGCCACTGCTGCACGGGCGTACCGTCTGCGGATTCGAAGTCGATGCGCCGGAAAGCACCGCGTTTGCGCTCTTCGTATAACCAGTCGTTCAGATGGGTAAGTTGCTTCAGTTTGCCCTTCTTACGGGTTCTGGTAACGAATACTTCAGACGGTTTCGTACCGCTGCCTTGCGTGCCGACGAGAATTCCATCATCAGACACGGATGTGGGAGTCAACATATGCTCTCCGCTGGTCAGTTTTTTCGGCTTGCCTTCCAGTGTGGCCCGGTAGAGTTGTCGTTCGCCGTTTTTGGCAAGATTGAAAAAGAGCCCTTTGCTGTCTTGATCCCAGAAATAGTTGAATACCGTGTCATCCAGATCACCCGATACGCGTCGCCTGTCGCTGCCGTCGATCTTGCTGACCCATAGTTCCTGCATCTGGTAAACAGGGGAAGGCGCGCTGTCAAAACCTACATAGGCCAGGTACTTGCCATCCGGTGAGACACTCGGGGCGCCCCAGACACCTTTTTCCCGGGTTACACGTTTTGCTTCGCCAGTCTTGAGGCTGACTTCATTGATGTATCCCGCATAAGTGATGTCCTGTGTTTTTTCCATGAAAGCCGGAAAATATATCCTGTCACCATCCGGGTGCCAGCTGAGATAACTCCGGTTAGCGCCGTACATGATGACCGATGCTGACCAGTCACCGCTTGTGAGTTGGCGCGCTTCACCACCTTTAACAGAAATAACAAAAACATGATCCTTGCCATAGGGTAGATAACCAGCCCGGTCGGCACGGAAATTAATGCTGTCAATGACCAGCGGATCTTCCGACCAGTTGGCATCTTTTAGTTCGGCTACGGCTTCTGGAAACTCTACCTGCCAGGGTGATTCACCCGGTACAAAATTGTAAAAGGCAATCGACTTTCCGTCGGGTGACCAGGTCAGGCCCCATGGGTATTCGTCAAGATCGGAAATCTCCACGCCTGTGGCAAGTTTGTTCATGTCCAACAGGAATATTTGTGCCTTTTCATTGGAACCTGCTGCAATGTAAGCAATTTTGCTGCTGTCCGGCGACCAGGCGAAGCCGCCACCTTCTTTTATCAACTTGCGTTTCTCGCTGCCATCTGCATTCATAATCCAGGTTTCTGCAGTGGGCATGTCGTTGGCGACATCAATGCTGCGTATCTGGTACACAATACGTTTTCCGTCTGGCGATATTAGTGGGTTGCCCGCACTTTTCAGATCAAATATATCCTGTGGCTGAAACGGAATTTTCTCATCAGCTAATGCCGCGAAAGAGCAAACCAGCAACAGTAAAAATAGTGATTTCAGGAAATGTTTCATGGGCAAATATCCTCTAAATATTCTTATGCAATTTCAAAACTAATTTTCATCAACGGTTTGGTGCCGGTCACGCCTTTGTTCCAGACGACGCCTAACAATGTTGTGCCGTGCTTCATTCAGTGGATAGAAGATCAGCAGCACCATGGCCGTGGCTGAGAATATGATCGGCAGGATGGCGATGGTTGTTTTCATACCCCAGTCACCGAGCACCGATTGAGCGGTCAGTTTCACATCGAAACCAAACAGATCAAGTATATAAAATGCGAGTGCGCCGCCCACTGCGAAATTGGCTTTTTCGATCATTGCGGCCAGGGAGAAATACTGGCCACCCCGATTGTGTCCGGTTTTCAAAGTGTCGTAGTCAACAACATCCGACAGCATCGCATAGGAGGCAACATTGCCTGCCGCTGATCCCGCATAAACCAGCAGGACTGCTGCCAGCAGCATCCACAAAGGATCTCCTTGAACGGTAAACAACAATGTAGCGCAACCAAGTATGGAAAATACCGTACCACCTGCCCAGGTGGGGTGCTTGCCGAAACGGCGCATCATCACCAGGCAGACCGGCAGTGCCAGCAGCATAAAGCCCTGGCCAACCAGCAACACCACCGGAAAATTATCCGCCCGTTGTAAATATACATCGACGTAAAGGAATACGGTGGTGCTGAAAACACCGTCTGCCAGTCCGCCAGATATCGTGATGATCATCAGTAGGATCATCGGTCTATTACGCGGTATGGTTTTAATGAAATCGATCAAGCGGTCATTTTTTGAGGACTGCAGACGTGTCCCTTTGGGTACTTTCCACATCGAGAAAACAAGTGTAATGGGTGCGAGTATTAGCACCAGCCAAAATACCGCCTCCATGACTTCAAGTGTGATGCTGGTTGATGCGAATATCGGCAGTAGTGGCAGCAACGCAAAAGAGAGCCGACCGATCCTGTCGCCAACAACCCGGTAGGTAGATATACGTGAGCGCTCATTGTAATCGTGGCTGAGCTCTCCCTGCCATGCCAGAAGCGGGATTTGGACCATGGTCCAACTCAGTGTCGCGGCCATGTACCAGATCATGAAATAGGACGCATCGGCACTATCGGGTGGAATGAAATAGTAAAAAGTGCTGATGACAGTCAGCAGCAGTCCGAAGGCCACCCACGGTTTGCGGGGGCCAAGCCGGGTGCGTGTGCGGTCTGAAAGGTAGCCGATCAATGGGTCTGAGATTGCATCAAACAGGCGTGCCATCAGCATGGCTGTACCCAGGGCGGTCAGGCTGATATCAAAATTCTTTGCATAGACACCTGCCAGAATGGAGCCGCTGGCAGTACCTGTCAGGCCCAGGATCATGGAGGGGCCCGCAAAGAAAAGCAGGGTTCGAATTGTCAGTGGTTTGTTCACAGATTCACGCACTGGTTACCTTGTAAGTTTTCTTGGGTCGGTGCGTCTATAAGTAACAACATCATCACCCGAGTCTGAAAATGATATCTCGAAACCATTGATCTGACCTGCAGAATCAATGAGAAATTGAGATAGCTGACGGGGTGCTCGTTCGTCAGATTGATCGCTGAGCATTTCGAAGTTACCGTTCTCATGCCTTAAAAGCGTTGCTTGCAGGGCAGTGCCGAAGGTGATTTTGAGCTGTTGATGGTTGGTCCTGGCGATGGTGGCCAGACCATAGATCGGATGTTCGAATTGCCCGGTAAACGCTTCAATATCCAGATCTGGTGCAACAATATCGGTTTTCTCGACAGCATTTTCAGCCTCAAATGCCAGCTGTGCCTGGTACTGATCGTAAGCGCGCTCAAACCAGTCAGTTTTATCCCCGCCATCACCCAGCAATAAATCCAGGATGGTATTGCGAACTGCATCATTCAGGCCATCGGCGCGACTGCGATTGGCCAGTATGGCAATGCAGATTCCAGATTCCGGTAGCAGCGTGACCTGTGTCGCGATGCCATCGATGCCGCCGCTATGCCAATACATCGTCTCTTTGCTGCGGTAGTCCATACGACCCCAGCCCAATGTGTAGGCGAGATGCTGGAAACCGCCGCCCATGGTAGCGGCTTCCGGTGGAGCGTTGACGACGATTTGGGGCTGCAGCAATTCGGCAAAAATTAATTCATCAACTATCTTCTGCTCGCCAATTGAGCCCCTGCCGAGTAACAAACCGCACCACTTACCCATATCGCTGGCGGTTGAATTGATGGAGCCTGCAGGGCCAATCACTTCGATATTGCGCAAGGGTACGCTGACTATCTTGCCATCAACAGCAACGTGGCCGGCTGTGACGTTATTAGCTTCCGCCAGCATGCTGAATCGGGTGCCGGTGTTTTGCATGTGCAATGGTTTAAATATTACTTCATCGAGGTAATCATCCCAGCTTTTGCCGGTGAGGGCAGGGATGACCTGTCCCGCAGCAGTGTACATCCAGTTGCTGTAGTGCCAGCCCTGCCTGAAACCGTCCAATGATGGAATGTAACGTACTTTCGATAATAATTGCTGGCGACTCCAGCCAGGATTGGCCAGCCAGCCAGGATCAGCGCGTACCAGCCCGATGCGATGGGCGAGGGCATCGCGGACCGTGGCGTGCTCGGTCAGGTAGGGATCATTGAATTCGAGATTTGATAAATGCTTTGTAAGCGGATCATCCCACTGCAATTTTTTTTCATCGACGAGTGTCGCCAGTGCCAATGCCGTAAAAGCCTTGCTGGTCGATGCAATTGGGAAAAGCGTATCGGTATCTACCGGGTCATGTAGGTCAATTTGCCGCAGCCCGTAACCTTCAACGAGTAAAGGGCCTTGCTCTGTCACGATCGTGAGGGCAATTCCCGGGACATGCATCATTTCCAGAGCTTTCTCGATTGCCGGGGTAATGGTATGGAGATCGGGTGTGTTACTGGACGAGGCCGGGGCCGCCGTAGCAATTGTGAAACAGGCGCTGGTCAGGAATAGCAGATTAAAACCTGCTGTTAGTATCAGGGTTCTGACATAATTATTTGGTTTCGATAATCGTCTGTGCATGAGTTAACCTGGAATGTTTAACAAAAAACGGGACGTCATCCGACGTCCCGTTTTAGTTTATTTACTTCAAGTTTTGAAAGGAGCCACGGGCATTAAAAGCTTGCCTGCAATTCCAGACCGAAAGACCTGGGTGGTACATAAATCGAGAATATGACATCGTTCAGAACGCCGATCGGCTGGGTCTTCAGTGTCGTGGCGTCCGTATTTGCGAGGTTGCGACCATACGCATAGATACCCCAGTTCTCCCACTGCACACCGATACGTGCATTGAGCATGTCGTAGGAATCGTTTTTCTGGTTTTCTGCATTGGCAGCATCAGAGAAAGTACGGTCTTTATAGGCATAATTGCCCGACGCTACAAAGCTCATGTTGTTTCCGAATGGGTGCGAATAGTCAAAGCCCAGGTTGGCTGTGAATGGTGCAATAAAGGGAATTTCATTACCCTCATTTGCCACTTCCACTCCGTCTGGTGAAATGACGGTTTCGCCGATCTCGGCATCAATGTAGGATGCGCTCAAAGTAAGAGACAAATCATTGCTGACAAGATACATGACCTCCAATTCAGCACCGGTTGCTGTTGCAGAACCGACGTTGTCTGTGTAAGAGAAAAGCCCGTCCTCGGTTACCAGTAACAACTGCATGTCTGTCCAGTCGTTGTAATAGAGATAGAAATTGGTCAATAACTTGTCTGTGGGATTGGATTTTACACCGATTTCATATGTCCACAGTGTCTCCGCGCCATAGTCCACCGGAATCAGTTCCGGATCCATAATATGGTTTGCGTTGGCATCGCCAGAACGAAAACCCTTACTGGCACTGGCAAACAGGGTGGTCGTATCGGATGTTTTCCAACTCAAGCCCAATTTGGGTGACAGCGCATTGTCATCACCGGAACCGGGTGTAAGGTCCCCTGCCGGTATGCCGAAAATTTCGGAATCCGTGAGTGCTGTAATCAGTGAGTCCCGAGTGTCTTCATAGTACCTGAGTCCACCGGTCAGGCTCACCGTATCAGTCAGTTCGTAATCCAGTTCTGCGAAGACCGCCCATGATTGAGCATCCGAGCTCTGATCGGCTAATCCCAGTTCGTCGGCAATTGGAACAACAACTCCGGCCAATTCCGGGTCCACCAGGGCAAGGTCAAGAAATACACGCAGATCAAAGCCGGAAACGATGGAACGGTCAAGGTCTTTGTAAAACGCACCCACGGTCCAGTCGAGCCGGTTGTCACCGTTGGAAACAAGCCGAATCTCCTGGGTAAACGTTGTCTGGTCATCAGTGGGAATTACATCTGCCGCTGTACTTCCAGGAAGAAAATCAGCCACCGGCCCGCCAAAGAAAAAGCCGGCAATAACGTAATTCAAGTCCTCGAATGATGAACCGCTACTGTCATAATACGAAGTTGCTGATACCAGGCTGAAATTGCTGAAATCATGCTCAATGGTCAGGTTGAAGAGATCATAGTCCATTTTGCGTACATCGCGTTCTACCGCCGGTATTACGAATCCAGGTGGAAAGAAATTATCCGGATCGTAAATACCAGGCGAGGTTTGGGCATTGTCATTTCCCATATTCAGCCGGTAACCAGTGTAAGAAAGATCGACAACGGTGTTTTCGCCTGGCAACCATCGCATGGCAGCTCGCACACTGGTTTCATCGTAGGCATTGTCGCCGTCGTCATCAAAATTGACATTGGCTATATAACCTCCGTCATCCTTGTATCCTGCTGAAATACGAAACGCTAAAGTGTCGGATACCGGCATATTGAGCAGTGCCCTGAGGTTGTAACCGTTGTTACCACCGTCATAGCTGTAGCTGTCGATCCACACACGTCCCGAAAAAGCTTCGGTATCGGGTTTGTTGGTAATGGCACGAATGGTTCCAGCCATCGAACCATCACCGAACAATGTGCCTTGCGGTCCACGTAGCACTTCCACGCGTTGTAAATCCCACAAAGCCACTGCCGGTGCATTGGAACCGAAAGCCGATAGCGGTGTTTCGTCGAGATAGTAACCAACCGGTGAGATCGGCCCGCCCAGCGCCACCACACCGCGCATACCAATAATGTTGCTCGAAGGCTGGACACTGACAACTTCCAGGCCTGGTACAAAATCACGCAGGTCTTCAATCGACCTGATCGCATTGCTCTCAATAAAGTTCTCGGGAAGCACGGAGAGGGCTAGCGGGATATCCTGGGCGACACCCTCCCGCTTGGTGGCGGTGACGATAACTTCTTCCAGGAAGAGCTCTTCAGCTGAGACATATGACCAGCTGAGTATAGCTACAGAAGAAATCAGAAGGCGGTTGAGTAATTTGAACATTTTTGTGTCCTCTCCAATTGATTGTTGAACGTGCTGTTTTCTAAAGTCAATTTTTATTGAACTTGCTTCTATTTAATTAATATTCGTTAATTAATCATAACAGTCATTTTTTATTTGAGCAACTATTTCTATAAATACATAATATACATGTGGTAATGTAGTATTATAAGTATTTGAAACACGCTTGTAATTAGTGGTTGCTTAACTATAATTAAGTTAATTTAAAAAATGATATAAACTTTTGTTTTGCTGGAAAGATCATAATGAGCGCAAACACCAAAATCCTGGGATATACACTTGAAAATGCAGAGCAGTTCGTTGGCCGGACGCTGGGTGTTTCAGATTGGCATGTCGTTGATCAGGAAAGCATCAATACTTTTGGTGAGGTGACACATGATCCGGATCCAAACCATATTGATCCGGAATGGGCGCGAGAGAACGGCTCGTTCGGTTATAGCATTGCGTTTGGTTTTCAAACGTTATCCCTGTTGACTTTTCTTTGCAAGGAAGCGGGAATCAAACCTTCCGGTGTGGAAGATGAATATAACTATGGCATCGATTCAGCTCGATTTATCGCGCCTGTACCATCAGGTTCACGAATTCGCGTGAGGTGTATTTTGAAAGATGTCCGGGCGAGGGGGCCTCACCACAAAATTCTGACTGTTCTGGTTGAGGTTGAGATTGAGGGTGGTGAGAAGCCGGCCCTCGTTGCTAATTGGCTGGTGATGTGCGGTGGCAAAAGGGACGAGGCAGGAAGGCAGGAGCAATCTCGGTGACCCGGATTTTTGCGGCTTTTATTGCCCATGAAACACATGGTTTCAATCGCTATCCAACCACGCTTGACGACTTTAAGAAATATCATTTCGTGCTTGGTGACGAGATAAAAAATCATACCGGGGGTGATTCGGCCTGGGGTGGTCTGTATGAAGTCGCCGATGAGGCTGGCTGGGAACTTGTGCATCCCGTATCCACATTTTCGATGCCCAGTGGACCTGCGACGAGCGAGACCTTTGAAACCTTGTGGGCACTGGCTGGAGACTCACTTGCCAAAGATGGGCCATTCGATGCGGTCATTTGGTTTATGCATGGTGGCATGATGTGTCAGGGTATTGATGACCCGGAAGGCGAGATCATCATGCGCACCCGCAACATTGTTGGTAATGACATTCCCATTGCCATTTCATTGGATATCCATGCCAACGTTTCACCTGAAATGGTCCGCTTGAGTAACATTATATGTGGATACCACACTACCCCTCATATTGACGTCAAGGAAACTGCTTTACGCGCGGCACGTTTACTGAAACGCACGCTTGATGGTGAAATTACCCCGGTCACGTATTCAGTTCATCCACCGGTACTCGCGGGTATTGATCATGGCCGAACGACTGACCCCGATGCACCGATTCCACGTATGTTGCGACGGGCAAAAGAATTCAGAAGATCAGACCCGGGACTACTTGATGTATCGTTTTTTTCCGGCTTTCCATTTTGTGATACTGCATCAACCGGTGCTTCTGCCATTGTTGTGGCCAATGGCCTGCATCAGCGCTATGCGCAACTGGCTGAAGAGTTCGGTGATGAAATCTGGAATTCACGTGATGAAATCACCATAGATTTTGTCTCGATGGATGAGGCCATTGATCGTGTCGAGGCCACAGAAGGGGAGCAGGGTCCGTTCCTGATTGGTGATTTCTCCGATACACCTCATGGGGGTGGTTATGGTGACGCCCCCGACTTTCTGCGTGTATTAATTCGCCGCGGCGTAAAAAATGCGGTGTTCGGTCCTCTTTGGGACCCGGTGGTTGTTGCAAGTGCGCTTATCGCCGGACCGGGTTCGGAAATTGAGATTCAGTTGGGTGGGCACAGTGATCCCAAACATGGCGGTGCGCCACTTGTGACACGGGCAAGGGTTGTTACTGTTTCTGAAGATGGAAATTTTGTACACAACGGCCCGTTCGAGCATGGCACTCCCGGTAGTCTCAGCCCGTCAGCACGTCTTGATATTGATGGTGTCGACGTCATCGTGACAGACCTGCCCCAGGCCATTTATGACCAGGAGCAACTGCGCTTATTCGGGATTGAGCCCGATACCAAAAACGTATTGGTGTTCAAGGCATATAACCATATGCGGGCAGACTATGAACCGATTTGTCGAGGGCTGGTTTACGCCGACAGCGGTGGAATATTCAACTTTGATTTCTTCCGTTTTAAATATGAAAAGCTGCGTCGGCCCATCGCACCGTTGGACGACATCGAGCAACAGGACGGTGAAACGTTTCGAGCACATACGGGAACGGGGTCCGGTTAAGGCAACAGAAAAATGCCCAGAACCATCAACAAAATCTCCAAACCCTTCCAGTACGAGGGTTACAGCAGCCCGGACCATGACGGGTTTGAACGACGCTCTACCTATGTTTCGATGTCTGACGGTGAACGTATGGCAACAGATATTTATTTGCCTGCGCAATATTCGGGAGAGGATGTTGCACCAGAAAAATTCCCGACCATTTTTGTGTTTACCCCTTATCTGCGCAGTAGTTTTCACCCAGAAACACGTGAATGGGAGTGGACAACGTCGCGCCGCCCGGGCGTAGGTTCGGACTATTTTCTGCGCCACGGCTATGCGATGGTGATTGCAGATACACGTGGTACTGGCGCGTCCAGCGGCAGTTCACAGGTTTTTGGCTGGCGTTACCAGGATGATGCCGGTGAGATGGTGAACTGGATTGCTGAGCAAGGCTGGTGTGACGGGAACATCGGTATGATCGGTGGTTCTCACGTGGGCTGGACGCAGTTGGCCGCGGCATCACGCAAGCCCCCGGCGTTGAAGGCGATCATGCCGGCGGTAGTGCCATTTGATGGCTTTACCGGGCAATTTTTCCCCGGTGGCATTGCCATGTACAGTTTCATCAACCAGGCTGAGTTATCAGATGAAGTCAGCAATGAATTGGGTCGGACACGCAATCGTTTGTCTGCACCGGTTTGTGCTGGGTCTGACCAACTGGCTGAATGGGAAGATGTTCTGAAACTTGCCTCGCTTGAGCGACCTGAGCTGCCCTCATACGACTGGGACAAAGAGCCATTTATTGACACTCAATGCCCGAGTGGCGAAATAGGACGTGACATTTGCTCCAACCTGGTGGGCGGCGTCGCAGAGTCGGGTGTGGCGATCTATCACCTGGGTGGCTGGTTTGATGGTTTTACCCGGGGTTCCTGTGAATTGTACGCGACGCTGGCAGCGACCAATCCGTCCCGACTGGCTATGTTTCCGGGTTATCACGATCTGCTGTACGGTTTTATGTACGATGAATTCGGTGCCGAAACCCCGGACCTGCTTGCAGAGCGCCTGAGGTTTTTTGACCGGTATCTGAAAGGTATCAGTAACGGGATCGAGCACGACCCGCCGGTTCTGATTTACAACATGCAGGGTAATGGCTGGCGATCAGAATCAGAATGGCCGCTTGCGCGTCAGGTCGAAACAGAGTTTTATCTGGACGCCGGGAATCGTCTGTCTGAAGCTGAAGCACAGAAGGGTGCTGATTCGTGGAAAGTGAATCTGAGGCATGATCGCCGCTACGGACGAAATCTCTCCAGCCGCTGGTCGGGTCTTTTTGCTATCCCGCCACAGGGCGCACCCGACATGACGGTGTTGGATGCCGACAGCCTGTGCTATACATCGACGCCGCTACAAAATGATGTGGAAGTGACTGGTCATCCGGTTATCCGCCTCTGGATATCAGCCGATACGGGTGATGTTGATATTTTTGTCAACCTGGAAGACGTTGACAAGAGCGGCAGGTCTGTAATGGTTACCGAAGGGCAGTTGCGTAGCGGTTGGGCAGATTTACAGGACAAAAACACAGCGACGGATTGCGACATCGAGGTACTGCCTGATTTACCCTGGCACGGTTACGAGAAGGGCCAGTATCAACCGGATTTACTTGCAGATGGCAGGGTTGTAGAGCTCGTTTTCGATCTTCAGCCTACCTCGTGGACCTTCAAGGCCGGACATCGCATTCGCCTTGCCATAAACGGTGCGAACTGGCCCGATTTTGAGTTACACCCCGTACTCAGCCCGGACAATAATCCTGAAGCACCAAACAACATCATACCCACGATTCAAGTTCATCACGGTTCTCCGCATTACTCGTCCATTATGCTGCCGGTGATTCCTTGAACAACTACGACTTGGTGATACGGGGAGGAACCTTTTATGACGGTTCTGGTGAGCCGGGTTATGTTGGTGACCTGGCAATAAACAGAGACCGTATTGTTGCCCTCGGAGATATTGGTGAAGTAACCGGCTGTCGCGAGATTGATGCAACCGGTCTCGCCGTCTCACCCGGTTTTATCAATATGATGTGTTGGGCAGGCACAACCATCATCCAGGATGGCCGAACTGTGAGTGACATCAAGCAGGGTGTAACACTCGAAGTGTTTGGCGAGGGCGAATCTTATGGTCCTTTGAATGACAGCATGAAAGTTGGCTTTGGGCCGATCGGGCAACCTCTTGAGGCACTCGGTATTGATGTTAGCTGGACAACACTCGGTGAATACCTTCAGTTTCTGGAGGACAAGGGTGTTTCGCCGAATGTCGCTTCTTTTGTTGGCGCAGAAACCGTACGTGTTCACGAGATGGGGTATGAGAACCGCAAGGCGACAGCTGACGAACTCGCAGGTATGCAAAACCTGGTACGGGATGCGATGCGCGAAGGAGCAGTCGGTGTTGCCTCAGCTTTGATTTATTCTCCGGGTGCATATGCTGATACTGATGAACTCATTGCGCTGGCAAGTGCTGCCGGTGAATTTGGCGGGATCTACGCGTCACATATACGCAATGAAGGCGATCAGATTTTCGAGGCCCTGGATGAGTTGCTGACCATCGCTCGAAAGGCACAGGTAGCCGCAGAGATTTACCACATCAAACTGGCAAGCCCGGCAGTGTGGGACCGTTATGACGAGGTGATCGGTAAAATAGAAGCGGCCCGCGCCGAAGGTTTACGTATCACCGCAGATATGTACACCTATCCCGCCGGTTCTACCGGACTGGATGCACTGATGCCGCCATGGGCAAATGAGGGTGGTGATCAGAAATGGATCGAGCGGATGTCTGATCCCGCAACCCGTGCCCGAATCAGGCAGGAAATGCTGACACCAAGTACCGAATGGGAAAATATGTATTTGTCGGTGAAGCCCGAGAAAGTTTTGCTGGTTGATTTCAACAACAAAACGTTGCGCAAATACATCGGTAAAACGCTTGCCGAGGTAGCGGAAGAAAGGGCTACACATCCTGCTGATACTGCCATGGACCTGGCCATCGAGGAGGGTGCACGTGCAATGGCCGTGTATTTTTCACAATCTGAGGATGTGGTACGAAAATTTTCGGCTGTACCGTGGGTCAGCTTTTGTTCTGATTCGGCGACATTTGCGACAGAAGAACCATTCCTTGAAACCAGCGTTCACCCACGCGCATATGGTTCGTTTGCCCGCCTGCTGGCGAAGTATGTTCGTGAAGAAGGTTTGCTTTCCATCGGCGAAGCGGTCCGTAAACTGGCGGCACTTCCCGCACAAAACCTGTCACTGAAACATCGTGGCCAGCTGGCACCTGGCTATTTTGCAGATATCGCGATCTTCGATCCGGAAAAGATCCAGGATCATGCCGTATGGGATGACCCCCACCAATACTCGACTGGAATGATTCATGTATTGGTGAACGGCGAGTTGGTGCTTGAAAATGGCGAGCCAACCGGTGCGATGCCCGGTCAATTTGTGAAGGGTCCGGGTGCCCAGCCAATTGTTTCAGGAAACTAAATATGAAAATTAACTCACCATTCGTTTTGCTGAGCTGGGCTATGTGATTGCCAATTTCGTGGGTGTCTTTTTGGGAGGCTTTTTGGGTTAGCGCCCCAAAGACAGCAAATATTACTGGAACTATCCAAAGGAGTGATTGATGAAACGCAAAGTAATTCTGACCTGTGCAGTGACCGGCAACGCACCGTTTAACCCTGATCATCCAGGTTTTCCGGTTACTCCGAAGGAAATCGCAGCTTCGGCGATCGAGGCAGCAAAAGCCGGTGCTTCAATTGCACACCTGCATGTGCGTGATCCCGAAACAGCCGAGGGCAGCCGGGATGTGAATCTATTCCGGGAAGTAGTGGCCCGGGTACGTGAATACGATACTGATATCGTCATCAATCTTACAGCTGGTATGGGCGCATTTTTCCTACCCGATCCGGAGGACGAAGGTCGTGCTCTGCCGGGAAGTGATGTAGTTGGTGTCGAGGAGCGTATTGAGCATTTGGTCGACTGCCTGCCAGAGATCGCATCGCTGGATGTGACCACCGGCAACCAAGTCGAGGGCACGATGGAGTTTGTGTACCTCAATACCACCCGTACATTACGTGCCATGGCCAGGAGATTTCAGGAGCTGGGTGTGAAACCCGAACTCGAGGCCTTTCAGTCTGGAGATGTTCTGTTTGCCAACCAGTTACTGAAAGAAGGACTGGTGGATGGGACACCCATGTACCAGTTTGTGTTGGGTGTTCTGTGGGGCGCACCAGCAACCCCGGAAACGATGATCTATCTACGCAATCTGCTGCCTGAAAACGTTCAATGGGCGGCGTTGGGCCTTGGCCGGATGCAATTCCCAATCGCTGCTCAGTCGGTCTTGTTGGGTGGTAACGTCAGGGTGGGATTGGAAGATAATCTATATCTTGAGAAAGGCGTATTTGGAAGTAACGGACAATTGGTTGAGCGCGCCGCCCAGATCATTAACCACCTGGGTTGCGATGTCGCGACACCTGCCGAAACACGTGAAATGCTGCAGTTGAAGAACTTCACTTAACCCACTACAGGAGTTGAATATGGTTGATGTTAGTGAACTGCGAGTGCTCATTACCGGAGCTGGTGACAGCGTTGGCCGGATCACTGCTGAAAAGTTTCTCGCAGCGGGTGCGCAGGTCCATATTTGTGACGTGCGTGAAGATGCTGTGCAAGCCACCTTGACTGCGAACCCGGGTATGGGCGGCAGTGTCTGTAATGTTGGTGACAAGACAGATGTCGATCGTTTATTTGATGAGGCGTTCTCAGTCATGGGTCGGGTGGATGTACTGGTCAACTGCGTTGGTATCGCCGGTCCGCACGCACTGCTGGAAAACATTTCTGATGAGGATTGGCAGACCACCATGCAGGTCAATCTGACCGGCATGTTCTATACCATGAGGCGAGCCATTCCGGGTATGAAAGAACGCCGCTTCGGCGCCATCGTCAATTTCTCATCAGCCTCTACACTGACACGTCTGCCCAGTCGCAGTGCCTATATTGTGAGTAAATATGCCGTGGAAGGACTGACCAAAAATGCGGCACGTGAACTCGGCCCTTACAATGTGCGTTGCAACGCCATACTACCCGGTGGGATCAATAACGAACGCTTAAACACAATATTTGAGCGTTGCGCAAAAGAGCAGGGTGTGACAGTCGAAGAATTTGAGAAGGAAGCGTTAAGGTATATTTCCATGCGTACAAAGATTGAGCTAAAAGAACTGGCAGATACCGTCTATTTTTTGGCCACTGACACTGCACCTCACATCACCGGACAGTTAATGGAAGTGTCGGGTGGGTTTGAATGGGAAGAGTGAATTTCTTTTAATCTTTTTACACCGTTGCAAAGGAAAAGAGGGACTATATTATTCTTCGCGATTATGTGGACTAAGTATCGTCAGGCCACTTTCATTCGGGCATTCCACAGGTCATAGTCTGCCTGCATGCGTACCCACATTTCTGCACTGGTTCCAAGAACGGATTCCAGGGTTATGGCAAATGAAGGAGATATCCCCCGTTTGCCATTTACAATTTCATTGATTTTTCGGGGTGCACACTGGCAGCGTTTCGCAAGAGTAGTCTGATTCAAATTCATCTCAGCCATGTAAATTTCCGCGAGGACCTTGCCTGGATGTAGTGGTGATGGATTGGAAATCATGATTGCCTCAATGATAGTTCTCAATTTTGACTTCGAAAAACTCGCCGCCCTTGTATTTGAATGTAATACACCAGGGTAGTTTAATTGTCACACTCCAGTACCCGTTTCTGTCGCCCTGCAACTTGTGAAGCCGTATGTTCGGTGGTTGACCATGGATGCGCAGATCATCAATGGTATTCGTCGCGTGCATGATGGTTAACAATGCTTTTGCCCTTATCCATAGCTCTTTGGGTAAAGATCTTGATTGATTCCTCTCCCAAATATTCCTGGCAACTTTTCCTTTTAAGGTGATAATCATGGTGTTGGTTACTATTCCACTATTACACCATCTGTAATAGTGTAATATTCTAGGTTTATTAAGGCAATAGAATCTTTGTACTCAGTATTTGCAAATTACCATTGCTTGGCAATAGTGATATTCCCGATTTGGTGTAGGTGGCTCTTGGCATTTTGTTGTTTCGAACAACTCATTTACCGAGCGCTCTGCAATATTCCACCATGATTGACCTCATTACCCCGTTTGGGATCATAAGGCACCAGGCGGGACAACAGCAGTGAAATCACTGCCATCCCGGTCCCGGCTAAAAAGACCACTGAAGGTGAATACAACCAGATTATGCCAAAAATGACAGGAATCACGACAGCGGCAATGTGGTTGATGGTAAATGAAACACCCGAGGTCGAAGCAATATCAGCCGGATCGGCAATTTTCTGAAAATAACTCCTGATGGCAATGACCATCGCGAACAGGATGTGGTCCGCAATATAAAGCAAGGCCGCCACCCACGCTGTTTCTACAAAAGCATAGGATGTGAAAATGATGATCAGACCTGCGTACTCAAAATTCATCATCCTGCGTTCGCCAAAACGGGATATCATTTTGCCGATTTTGGGGGCTACAACGGCGTTAATCATATGGTTGACCAGGAACAGCAAGGCAATATTAGCGGCAGAAAAACCGAATTTTTGCACCATCAGAAAACCTGCAAAGACCACGAAAATCTGTCGGCGCGCCCCGCTCATAAAAGTCAATGCATAAAAAAGCCAATATCGTTTACGTAACAGCAGGTGCTTTTTCTGTGGCACTTTCTGTTCAAATTGCGGGAACCATAACCATGCACAAACCGTAAGGACCACCGCGGTCACACCGGCAACCAGGTAAAGCCATCGATAGTCTATATCCAGAAACCGGATACTCAACCAGACGCTGCTAAACGCGATCAGTGCAGCGATAGATGAAATAGAAGAGAGACGGCCCATCACCACCGGGGCATGCTCTTTATCAATCCACTGAAGAGTTAAGGATTGCTGCACAGTGTAAAAATAATGAAAGCCGGTCGACATCAGCACGGTTGTGAAATACAGGCCATACTCACTCGGCAGAAACCCCGTTATGGCGACTCCCACACCCAGCAGGCCCACCGAGAACAGTGCAAAATGTTGTTCACGTATGACCAATAAAACAAAAACAACGGTAAAAGCCAGGAAGCCGGGCACTTCTCTGAGGCTTTGCAGGATGCCGATCTCCCGCCCACCAAAAGCAGCCTGTTCTATCACAAAGTTATTCAACAATACCTGCCAGACGGAGAACGCCAGCGTTGCCGCGATTGCCATCAGGGCAAGAAGGTATTCAGGGTTATTTCTTTTGCTTGTCATGTCAGGTCCGCAACTGATGTTGGCCGGGCCTTGACCCGGTTCAGCGCATTGCTATGAATAATGTGACCCCGTGTGAGGTACTAATCGACACCGCCAATTAAGTAGGGTGGCCGTGGGCCAATCGCCACGG
>CBDTVF010000004.1:0-26385 GCA_965363775.1 uncultured Gammaproteobacteria bacterium | reverse complement strand
GGTTGCGCAAGCAAGGCCGTCGGGACAGGTTTAAACTGGTGTTTTTCACACCTGCCCCCAGACCCGGCGTTCGGCTTGGCCCCAAAGCCGTAGAAGGTATGTTGGCCGAAATGGCAAAACGCGATATCACCACCCATCTCGGCCACAAGATGAAAGCGTTCGAATCTAACAAGGTCATTACTGAAGGTGGAGAGTTCGAGGCTGACCTGATTCTGTTCATGCCGGGTATGACGGGTAACCAGTGGTTTGACAATACGGAATTACCACGCTCATCAGGTGGTCTGATACCGGCCAATAACCATTGCCAGGTTGAGGGAATGGACAAGGTCTACGTGGCCGGTGATTCCGGCAGCTTCCCCGGTCCTGACTGGATGCCCAAACAGGCACATATGGCTGATTTGCAGGCTGCAACCGCCGCCGCCAACCTGCTGGCTGAACTATCAGGCAAACCCGTCAGCGAAACCTTCAAGGTAGAGTTGCTGTGTATTATCGACAGTTACAACAAGGGCATGCTGGTGGGACGTACTGAAAAACGTAGTTTTATTCTGCCGCAAATGCTGCCATTGCATTGGGTCAAACGCTATTTTGAATGGAGGTATTTGCGTAAATACCGCTGAATCTGATTCATCCCGTGGACGTAGGGTGGGTAACTTGTTACCCACGGTTTACAGGCCGGATTGAGCTTAGCCCGTGGGTAACAAGTTACCCACCCTACGGGTAAAGTTGCGGTTTTACTCCAAGGGCTTACCACGTAGCTTTTTAGTCAGGCCTCGTTTTTTCTTTGATTCGATGCGCCGCTCTTTGGCCGCGCGTCCGGGTTTTGTCGGAATCCTTTTACGGGGCACCCGCAGCGCTGCTTTGATCAGCTCGGTCAGTCTCGCCAGGGCTTCACTACGGTTCTTATCCTGGCTGCGATGGTTCTGGGCCTTGATGACGACTACCCCATCACTGGTAATGCGCTGATCAGCTTTCAGCAACAGACGGCGTTTGACAACATCGGGTAGCGAGGATGCCTGCACGTCAAAGCGCAGATGAATCGCAGAGGAAACTTTGTTGACGTTTTGCCCGCCAGCACCTTGCGCCCGGATGGCGTTTATTTCGATCTCATCGTCTGCAAGGCTAACCTGATCAGTGATTTTTAACATGGGTCATTGTAGCGGGATTGTATTGATTGGGGTGAACCATTGGGGTCAGAATCACGTGACTCTGACCCCACCTTTCCTGTCGTTTTAGGTCAATCCTTAAGTCGATTAAGCCCCATTACTTTCAAAGCGAGTTTCTGGAACAGGGGGTCGGTCGAGCCACGTTTCATATTGAATATGAAATACTTCTCGAATGCGACCTTGGACCAGTGTACCCATTTACCCTTCTTGGCCCAGGTGATATTGCGCGGGGGTATCTGCGGCGCTGCAATGAACGCGGCACCGGTATCACCCATATCTGCCAGGCAGAATGCGTTCCATGTCGCCACTTTCTCAGGGGCATTACCCTTGATGTCATTGGAGATGTTGTGTGCTGTAGCCGCCACCATAGATTCGATCATGTAACCAGTCTTTGGTGTGCCCGTTGGTACCGGGGTAGCTTCAACAGGTGGAATCGCAATACATACACCCACGGAATAAATATTGTTCCATTTGGGATTGCGTTGATAGTCATCAACTTTGACAAAACCACGCGGATTGACCAGGTCCTCACCAACATTATTGACCGCGTCGATGCCGAGGAAAGCCGGTAGCATCATAGAGTAGTTGAACTCCAACTCATGCTCTTTGAACAACTCACCTTCGTTGTTGTACTCGTGCACAAACATTTTGCCTTCTTCTACACGGTCTACTTTTGCATTGGTGATCCAGTTGATATGACGTTGACGGAATTCGGACTCCAGTAAGCCCTTGGAATTACCGACGCCACCCAGGCCAAGGTGACCAATATAGGGCTCTGAGGTGACATAGGTCATCGGCACACGGTCGCGGATTTTCCGCTTGCGAAGATCGGTTTCCATGATCATTGCAAATTCGTATGCAGGGCCAAAGCAGGACGCGCCCTGAACAGCACCAACGACTATCGGTCCGGGATTTTGTACGAATTCCTGCCATTGTTCCCAGGCTTTTTCGGCATGGCCTATGGTGCACACGGATTGTGTATGGCCCTCAGGACCAAGACCTTCAACTTCATGAAATGCGAGTGATGGTCCAGTTGCGATCACCAGGTAGTCATAGTCAACGGTGTTGCCATTTTCCAGGAGAAGCTGGTTGTCATCTGGCTTGATTTCTGTAACCGCGCTGTGGATGAAATCTATGCCCTTGTTCTGCAAAGGTCCCTTCAGTGAGAAGCTGGTATCAGCGCGTTTACGCCAACCCACTGCGACCCATGGATTGGAGGGTACAAAACTGAAATCAGCCACATTCGATACCACGGTGACCTTGTGGTCACCCGGTGTATCCTTTTGCAGAATTTCCTGTATTTCGTAAGCGGCTGGTAAGCCACCGATGTTGGCGCCGACAATTGCAATATTAGCCATGTGATCTCCACTCCTCATTCGGGTAAGAAGAGGGCGGACAGAGCAGCTCTTCCCACGGTTTATCGATGTGGTAACAATAATATAATATCTATTGGACCAACAATTTGCTCTGGATCAATTGTATTCGGCTATTTTCAAAGCACCGTCACGCAGAAACAGAACTTGCCCAGGGTGGGTTTTCCTTCAGGTAGTCGTAGGTTTTGGCCAGATTCTCCCTGGCGGCATCGCTCATATCCTTTCCAAGACCAAACTCATAGGCCCTGATGGTGAGCAGGTAGGAAGGTGGCGGGTCCCGCTGGTAGATCTGTTGATATACCGAAAGAACAGATGCCGGGCTCATGGCGTGAGTCGTAAAGCTGTCATCCTTTATTGCCGTTAGCCGGCTCAATTCAAAGGGTTCCGCGCAGGAAACACCGGCATCAATGAACAAAATATATTCACGGTTTTCGAGGTCCGTCGCATGTTCAATTTGCAGCTGAAAATCGGTCAGTAAATCAACGTTATCCGGTGGGTTCTCCTCCAGCAAATCAAATATTGCCGTACCAAGAGCGTCGTCGCCCCGTGACGGATTACCATAGGTCAAAACCAGAACGGGGGCGAGTGTTGCCTTACCGTTCATGTGGTTTCCTAGAGGGTCCTCTGGATCTGGCCCGTAACTCTTTTCTCGAGCCGGTCAATTAATTCACCATCTTCACCCATCAGGTTCAGTTCCAAAGGCATCTTTCCAATCGCGTGAGTCGCGCAGGACAGACACGGGTCGTAGGCCCGAATGGCAACTTCAACCTGGTTGAGTAATGCTTCGTTCAGCCGGTGGCCATCCAGGTACTGGTTGGCTACTTTGCGGATCGATTCATTCATTGCCTGGTTGTTATTGGTGGTTGATACGATCAGGCTGGCCTTTTGAACAATACCGTCATCATCAATTTCGTAATGGTGGAACAGTGTGCCTCGAGGCGCTTCAATCACACCTATGCCAATGTGTTGCATTTCACCCTTGGTACGCAGGTCACTACCCATCAGATCAGGATCATCTAACAATTCAGCAATTGCTTCTGTGCAATGAAGAACCTCTATCAGCCTCGCCCAGTGATATCCCATGGTGGATTGAACAGGCAGGCCATTACCGATGCTCATGAATTCTTGTCTTTCTGCTTCGGCCAATGGGGTAGAAAAGAAATCACAGTTGTTTACACGTGCCAGCGGACCGACACGGTACCAGCCTTCCTCTTCGCCCAGGGACTTGATAAAGGGGAACTTCATGTAGCTCCAGTCCTTGACACTCTCACGCAGATAGTCGGTGTAATTTCGGTAGTCGACATGATCGAATATGGCCTTGCCCATATTGTCCCTTGCGCGCAGACCGCCATGGTAAAGCTCAAATGATCCATCGGCATTAACCATGCTCATCATGCTGGTATCGATACCTGCAAATGCCATGTGATAGTCGAGCTCCTCGAAGAAGACCTTCTTGATCAACTCAACAGCACCCTGTGCCCAGGCAAGGTTCTGGTCAATATCCTCTTTCAGGTAAGCGACATCTGCCTTGGTCAGGGCCTTGTTGACACCACCGGGTATAGCACCGGTTCCGTGAACACGTTTGCCCGAAGTGACGCGGATGATTTCCTGTCCATACTTACGCATCATAACGCCTTGAACGGCGATTTCAGGGCAGTCTTCTATGACACCTACGATGTTGCGGTGACGTACTTCATCATCGAAACCGAACAATAGATCGGGCGAGCAAAGGTGGAAGAAATGCAGGGCATGAGATTGCAGTGTTTGGCCGAAATGCATCAACCTTCGAATTTTATCGGCTGTCGGTGTGAGTTCTCTCGCCCCGACGATCATGTCCGTTGCTTTTGCAGCGGCAAGATGATGACTGACAGGGCAAATGCCACACAATCTTTGTACCAGTACAGGCAGTTCCCAGTACGGTCTTCCCTGAATAAATTTTTCGAACCCACGAAATTCCGTAATATGCAGACGTGCCTGTCTGATGTTACGGTTTTTGCCTTGCAGTAGTGTTACTTTTCCATGGCCTTCAACACGTGTCACGGGTTCAATGACAATGCGTTTCAGGTTTTCAGGATTTTGAGCTGTTTCCAGTGCTGATGACATTTTATTTCTCTCTGTCAGTCGTTGCAGACTAGTCGTAGTGAATTAAGTTGTAAGGGAAGTTGATGGCGTTGCCGCTGATGACGTCTGTCAGAAATTTCCAAAACATGTCAGCCGAAGGCGGACAGCCGGGAAGAAAATAATCAACCCGCACGACTTCGTGTATCGGATGGACCTTGTCAAGCAATAGTGGTAGTTCAACGTCATTGGGAATATGCGGGTTTTCTATACCTATACCGAGAATATAGGCCTCCTCCAGGCATTCCTTGATATCAAACTGATTGCGCATAGCCGGGACGCCGCCATTGACCGCACAAGCTCCAACTGCCACGAGAACATCACAGTTATTGCGGAAATCACGCAAGTCTTCAACGTTATCGACGTTGGCCACTCCACCTTCAATCAGACCGATATCACATTTTCCGATGGTTTTGATGTCCGTTATAGGCGACTTGTCAAATTCCACCAGTTCGACCAACTGAAGGATGCGTTCGTCGATATCCAGCAGGGACATATGACAACCAAAACAACCACACAATGGGGCAGTGGCAACAATCAGTTTTTCCTTGGTTCCGTGTTCATTTATCAGTGGTTTATTCATGATTGTCATCACCTATATAGGGTTTCTCGGTGTTAACATGTGAAGCGACATCACCGACAATACTGATGGGTTTTTTATCGTATAAACGCTCACCAATGGGTGTTTCGTAGCCCAGGTGTTTTGGCATGATAGCGCCGACCGGACATACCGACACCGCCTTGTCCGTAAATGCCAATTCACTGTTACCCAATTTGCCATCGGGTGAGTTGAATACCAGTTTGCTGTCAATACCACGACCGGAAATCGCGAAGACGGATTTCTTGTCAACAGTATCGCTCGCGCGTACGCACAAGCCGCACAAAATACAACGGTTATGGTAAAAGACAATGTCCGGGTGAGAAGCATCGATAGAACGCTTTGGAAAGAAGTGCGTTAAGTGTGGGCTCAGCATTCCTACCTCATAAGCTACTGCCTGCAACTGGCAGGCACCACTTTTTTCACAGGCAGGGCAGGTGTGGTTGCCTTCGACAAATAGCATTTGCAATAACATTTGCCGTTTTTCCATGATCGCATCAGAACTATTATCCACGTCCATGCCTTTTTCTGCCGGAAGTGTACAGGAAGCCTGATGGCGGCCATTGACATCAACCACACATAAGCGGCAGCTACCGTGAGGTTTGAACTCAGGGTTGTGACACAGGTGCGGAATGTATTCGCCGGCCCTGAGGGCGGCATCCATGACTGTATCGCCCTCTTCAAAGGGTATATCCGTGCCATCCAGTCTGAAGGTGTTTTCATTGTTCATCGGTCAACTCCAGGTATGCGTCTTCATCTTCACGACCTGTCAGAAGCCTGGAGAGATCCAGTGCTTTGGTCATATTGAAAGCAGGCGTGTGACTCGTGTTGTGCAGGCGTTTTGAATAAATGCCTGGAAATTTCGTCAGGGTATCGAGAATCGGATTGGGGGCCGTAGACCCGAGTCCACAGTGCGCGGTCGTCTTCATGACAAGGCCAATACGCTCCATCTCTTTGAGATCGTAGCGGGTCGCATATCCAACCATCACTTTTTCAACCAGGTCTTCCATCAATCTGCCGCCAACACGACAGGGTGTACAAAAACCGCAACTCTCATGAGCGAAGAACCTGGCAAAGTTCAGTACCATTTTCATTAAGTCACGTTGCTGATTGAAGATCATGAAGGATCCGCCGGATGGCACATCCTCAAAAGCGATTTTACGGTAGAACTCCTGCGGTGGAATAGTGGCCCCGGCAGCACCTGAGACCTGTACCGCCTGTGTATCGCTCGCACCGCAATCGACCAGAATCTGCCGAATGGTGACGCCAAATGGGTATTCATAGATGCCCGGGCGCTCACAATCTCCGGAGATGCTCAATAGCTTGGTTCCACTGGATTGCTTGGTGCCAACTGAGTCGTACCAATCTGAGCCAAAAACACTAATTTTCGCGGCTGCTACAAAGGTTTCGACGTTGTTGAGTACCGTCGGTTTATTTTTGTAACCACAAGTAACCGGGTAGGGTGGGCGGTCACGCGGTATACCGCGCTTTCCTTCCAGTGATTCAATCAAGGCGGATTCTTCACCGCAAATATAGGCACCGGCGCCCATGTGGATCTCAATGTCGAAATCAAAGCCCTTGTGGCCCTGTATCTTTTTACCCAGGAGTTTGGCCTTGCGTCTGTTATGCAAGGTTTTTTCCAGTGCATCACGCATATACAGGTATTCACGTCGAAGATAGAGCAGACCCTTTTTTGCACCGACGATGCCGGCGGCAACTGTCATGCCTTCAAACAGGTCGTCAGCGAAACTGTTGAGCAGAACCCGGTCTTTGAATGTGCCCGGTTCACCCTCATCCGCGTTGCATACAACGTAATGCTCGTCTGCTTCTGCTTCACGACAAATACGCCACTTAATACCGGAGCCAAAACCGGCACCGCCGCGACCGCGTAGACCTGAATCCTCAAGCCTCTGCAGCATCACTTCACTACCGGTGGCGGCAAGGGCACCAATTGCACTGCCTTTGATGATGTCATCAGACAAGAGCTTGTCTTTCCGCCGGATGTTATCTTTTACAACAAATAGGGATTTTGGCCAGTCTGACAGGGGAATACCTGCTTCGATACGGCCAACCATTTTGTGTATGCGTTTCTCAGTCAGGTTTGAAACTACCATTCCATTGACCAGCATTGCCGGTCCCTGATCACAGATTCCAGTACAGGAGGTCAGGGAAACGGTAACCTTGCCATCCGCCCGGGGCACATCAGGTTCGACACCCAGCTTTTTGCACAGGCTTTTGAACAGATTCTGATTACCGAGTATACGGTCGGTGATGTTGTCGCTAAAGCGGATATCATATTCACCACGGGCTCTTCTATGTAGAAAAGAGTAGAAGTCAATGACAGCATTAATCTGCATGGACGGTGTATTTAACCGCTCAGACAGTATCTGTATGGCTTTTTCTGGTATGTGTGAATATTGACACTGAATAACGTCAAGATGTTGCAGCAAAAGATCTGGAGCGTTGCCAGTTTTTGATAAACGCTTGCTTATGAACCCTTTAATGGTTTTCATGACGTGCACCCTCGCGGGACGAAGTAAACTACGTCATGGCACCAACTATATCCTCTCATTTTCGGCATCCTTACAGTCGTATTTTGATGGCATTCGAATGAATATAATATGAGCGGAGTAGACCATGTATAACCGGCGGTTTAACTGATCTAGATCATTATTTCTGTCGATAATTTGGTCAAAGATTGAACATGTTTTTAGTGCTGTTTGGCATGATTCTGGTTTGCAGGATTTGCTTTGAATAAGGCAATAAAAACAATGATATACAGCACTAAGTAAAATGGGGTTGTATTAGGAAAAATGAATCTAAGAATGAAACGTAGGTTACGAATTAATGTCTACTGAAATCATTACGCTGACATTGTCAGCAGCAGTCATCGCGATGGTGCATACGCTCCTTGGACCGGATCACTACATCCCATTCCTGGTTATGGCTAAAGCACGTGGTTGGGACACTTTAAAGACTCTGAAAATCACTTTGTTGTGTGGCTTGGGTCACTTAGGGGGTTCGGTCGTACTTGGCTTTTTGGGTATTACCCTGGGTACGCAGCTCGCTTCATTGGAATGGCTGGAGGGTATGCGTGGCAACCTGGCTGCCTGGATGTTGATTGGACTGGGAGTGGCCTACACGGCCTGGGGTTTGCGTCAGGCTGTTCGCAACAGACCCCATACCCATTGGCACGAGCATGGTGAGACTACACACCGTCATACACACGATCATCACCAGTCACACGCGCATGTCCATGACGATAAGCAAACAAGTTTGATGCCATGGATCATCTTTATCATATTTGTGCTGGGGCCCTGCGAACCCCTGATTCCATTATTGATGTATCCAGCTGCCCGCGAGAGCCTTCTCGGGGTAGTGATGGTGACGACAGTATTCGGAGTGGTTACGGTTCTGACCATGACCCTGGTGGTTACGGTTTCCTTATTGGGTCTCAAAACTGTCAAACTAAAGCGCTTCGAACGCTTCAGTCATGCCATGGCCGGCAGCACTATCCTGCTTTGTGGTCTTGGTGTTGCTTTTTTTGGGTTCTAGCTCGGGTTGTTCTCTTTACTGCACTCGGATTTATCTGAACATCCGGTGCCCGTGCAGTCAGAACAACCACCCCCGCTCTTTTTACCACGCTGGCTAAGACCGAAGCCGACAAACAGCACAATGAAAAGCAGTAAAGGCGCGATATAGTTGTCCATGCTCTTACAATAGTCCTGCAAAGCCCATAAAGGCCATGGACAATGTGCCGGCGATAATCAGCACCAGGCCGGTGCCCCGGGCGATACTGGGCACATCTGAGAACTCAACGGATTCACGTATGGAAGCCATTAGCACCAGTGCCAGTGTCAGACCCAGACCAGCACCCACTGCAAAGGTGATTCCCTGCATAAAGCCATAACCACGATTGGTCTGGAATATCGCCAGGCCGAAAATGGCGCAGTTGGTGGTCATCAATGGGAGAAAGATACCCAACTGACGGAACAGGGTGGGTGACATTTTCTTGACAGCCATCTCTACGATCTGGACCAGGGATGCGACCACGATGATAAACGAGATGATACGCAGGTAGGGAACCGTTTCCAGGATATAGGTGTTGAGTACCCAGGCACTGAGTGACGTGAGTACCAGCACAAAAATATTGGCCAGACCCATACGCAGTGCTGTTTCCACCCTTGCGGAAACACCCATAAATGGACACAGACCGAGGAACATGGCCAGCGTGAAGTTGTTCACGACCATGGCGGAGAAGAAAACTGAGAACAGAGTTTGGTCATTCATGATGAAACCTCCGCTGTCTGTTCAATTCTGGCTTTCTTGCGTTGCTCGAAAAATCCCATCGCAAGCAAGATAAAACCAAGTGTCAGGAATCCGCCTGCCGGAAGAACCATGATGACCCAAGGCTCAAAGTTAGGCCCGAACAAGGAGTATCCAAGGAATCTGCCCTCACCCAGGATTTCCCGAAAACCACCCATCATCACAAGCGCGATGGTGAAACCGATACCCGTTCCGATGGCATCTAACAGTGAGCGGAAAACGTTGTTCTTGGCAGAAAAAGCTTCCTGACGGCCAAGTATCATGCAGTTCACAACAATCAGTGCGATAAAAGCACCCAGTTCCTTATGTTGTACCGGTGCGTAGGCCTGTAACATCATGTCGGCCAGGGTCACAAATGTAGCAATGACCAGGATATAAGACGAAATGCGGACTTCGTGTGGAATAAACTTCTTACAGGTCGATATCAGCACGCTCGAACAGCAAATGACAAAGAAGGTCGCCGCACTCATGGCCAAAGCATTGGCCACGCTGTTGGTTACGGCCAATGCCGGACACAGACCGAGCATCTGGATCAGAACGGGGTTCTCTTTCCAGATACCGCGAATAAAGTCCTGAGATGGTGTTGTCTTTCTCATGGGCTCACTTCCTCATCGGCTGAAACGGCGGGTGCCTGTGGAATACCCCGGTCAATGACGGGCCTCCATTCTTTCAGTCCATTGTTAATGACGCTGATAACGACCTTTGAGGAAATCGTTGCACCCGTTATGGTATCGATCTCATTCGGTTTCCCTTTGCCGGCGCCTGCCTTAACAGCCACCAGGGGCGTTTCAGGGCCAGCGAAAAACTGATTAACAAAATTCAGATCCTTGAATATCTTATCGCCAAGCCCCGGAGTTTCCTTACTGTCGAGTATCTTCATGCCGGTAAGTTTGCCGTTGACCGGATCAAAACCAAAAATGACCTGGACAATATCCTGAAAGCCTGATTCCCCACGTGAAATGGCCACACCGCTGACTTTGTTTGCGGAGTCGTAGCCCACGTAGATTCGCCTGTACTCACTTTCCTTGGCGCCATCCGGGAGACTCAGGGACAGTGCATCGTTAACCAGGTAAAACGTGTTGTAACGTTCAATCCCCGGAAGTACTTCGTAGACCGCCAATTGAAGCTGTTCGGCCTTGTACTTGTCGATGATCGGTTTTGTATGTTGGTTGACCAGTACGATCAGGAGACCAGCGAGGGCACCGGCAATTGCCAGGGTAGCAACCAACCGGAATGTGGAAACTGCCTCTTTGACCGGCATTTCCTGCGATTCGGGCGTGGTCGATTCTTCGACAGCAATTTCTTCTTTCATGCCATTTTCGCTCATGACTTGGCCTCCTTTTTCTTACCGGAGGTTCCGAACAAGCGAGGTTGCGTCGCGCGATTGATAAATGGCACCAGCGCATTCATCAACAGGATGGCATACATTACACCTTCGGGCAGACCGCCCCAGATTCGAATGATGACCACCAGGAAGCCGATACCAAAGCCAAACAGCCAACAGCCCTTGTTGGTCATTGGGGAGGTAACCATGTCGGTCGCCATATAAAAAGCGCCAAGCATCATGCCGCCGGAGAAAAGCATGAACAATGGAGGAAATTGTGAAACACCCAGTGCATAAAACAAGCCTGAGACGACAAAAGTGGATACAAAAATACTTAACGGAATATGCCAGTTCAGGTGCCCCTTGTAAGCCAGGTAAAGACCGCCTAACAGGATAAAAATGGCCGATGTTTCTCCGAGGGAGCCACCGGTGGTACCCATAAGCAAATCCAAAATCGGCGTGATCACGGGGTCATCACCGAATTTCATGTTACCCAGTGGAGTAGCGGAGGTCGCTGCGTCGACTACGGGGCTCATGAAGGGCAGGGCGAAATTATCCCCTTGAAGGCTGAACCAGTTTGCTGATTTTGCCGGCCAGGTGGTGATTGCCACGGGGAATGCGGCCTGTAAAAACGCGCGACCGACCAGGGCGGGGTTAAAAACATTCTGCCCCAGACCGCCAAAGATGATCTTGCCAAAGGCCATACCAAAGAAACCACCCAGGAAAGCCATCCAGAGTGGAAAGCCAGGCGGCAGGGTGAGACCCAGTAACAGGCCGGTGATCATGGCAGAACCATCTGAGATCGAACCGGGTGTGGATCCGAACAGGCGCTCAGTCAGCAGACAGCCTGCGACTGCCGCGAGTATCACCAGGATAGCACTGGGTCCAAAGAAAAAGATTGAGCAGGCAATCACAGGTATCAGGCTGTAGACCACAGACCACATGATCTTTATTGTGGAATCGGCTGACCTTACGTGCGGTGACGCAGTGATTTTGATATTGGTTTCGGTCATGACGTGGGCAGTCTTCTTAGTTGGGTTTTCGACATCGCGAAATATTGTGACAGCGGAATATTAGACGGACAGACATATGAACAGCTGCCACAAAGCATACAGTCATTCAGATGGGCATCTTCAACCAGTTCTTCGTAACGTTCTGCTTTAGCAAGTTGGCCCATCATTTGCGGGTTCAGGAAAACGGGACAGGCTTCCAGGCACTTGCCACAACGGATACACGGCATGATGTCCTGTCGTTTACATTCGTCCTTTGACAGTATCAATATACCACCGGTCGCTTTCAGAATGGGTACGTCAAGATTTGCCTGTCCAAGACCCATCATTGGGCCACCGAAAACGATTTCGGCCGCATCTTCGGTCAAACCACCGCAATGCTCGATGACATCACGAAGCTTGGTGCCAAAGGGTATCTTCCAATTCCCGGGGTTCTTTATACCCTTGCCAGTGATCGTAATAATACGCTCAATCAGCGGGTGTCCGGTCTCAAAGACAGCTGCAACGTTAGCCGCCGTGGCAACATTTTGAACCATCGCACCCACTGCGCTCGGCAATGAACCCGAAGGAACTTCCTTGCCCATGACAGCTTTGATGAGCATCTTCTCCGCGCCCTGTGGGTATTTAACCGTCAGGGGCTGAACGGTGACATCAAGATCATCAGGTTTGGTCTTACGCATTAATTCGATGGCATCGGGTTTGTTGGCCTCGATGCCGATCACGCAACGGGTGATACCCAGTGCTTTCAAGGCAATCCGGATACCTTCATAGACCATTTCCGGCATTTCCAGCATCACCCGGTGGTCCGATGTGAGATAGGGTTCACATTCACAACCGTTGATCAATAGCACATCAACGGGCTGGTCCTTGGGCGGGCAAAGTTTTACATGGGAAGGGAAGGCTGCACCACCAAGACCGACGATACCGGCCTTGGCAATTTCCTTCGAAAGATCTTCGTCCTTCACATCCTGCCAGCGTGGCACCATCCTCTGACGACGCATTTGCGGGGAATTAGGGTCCACCTCGATACGGATGGATGGCGCCATACCGCCATTGGGGTGCGGCCAAAGTTCGATGGATTTGACCGTACCGGACGCGGTCGCGTGTACGGTCGAGGAAATAAACCCTTCCGCTTGGGCTATCACATCACCGCGCTCAACATGATCACCGGGGTGAACCAGTGCCTTGGACGGTGTTCCAATATGCTGTGACAAGGGCAGAATCACTTCCTTTGGGAACGGGAATCGCTTCGAGGCAAATCCCGAGGTGATGTCCTTGTTCTCCGGAGGGTGAACCCCGTGTTTAAAACTGGGCAGTCCTTTCATTTCAGGCTTCCGTATCTATACTCGGCTCAATTGAAAGGCTCAGCACGTTTGATCAGCTTATCCAAACCTTTTTCTTTTGGATTGAGCGGATCACCCGGGTGAATACATTCTGCCGGACAAGCCTCTGCGGCCATCACGATCTGCTTGAATGTGCCTGCCTTGGCATCGCCAATTTCAGCCTGCTGGTCGTCATTGTAGATAAACACCTTCGGGTTAAGCTTCAGGCAGTCATCACAGGACGTACAGCGCAGGGTGTCGATATACGGTTCATTACCAAAGTCGTCATCGTCATCCGCAACTACCGGTGCTGCTGCCACTGCCGTAGCAGTGGCGCTTGCCGCTGCTGGTGCAGCCTGGGCTGATGGGCTCGGAATATTGAAATCAGCAGGTGCCTGGACAGCAGGGCCATCCCAGTTTTCCGCCTTTTCAAGCAACTCCGCAACCGTCTTCTCAGCGCTGCCTTTCAACAGGCCTTCTGCCAGGCGCCTTGCGATCAACAACGGATACTGGGTTGTCAGCTTGGCGATCTTGGCCTCGTACTCTGCCGTTACTGCAGCGATACGTGCATCCACTTCCTCTTCGAGGGTCTCGGAAACCGCATCACGCATATTGTCGGAAACATCCAGACCGGCCATTTCCTTCAACTGCGCCCAGTGCCCCAGACGTTCATCAGCAAGCTGTGCAATCTCTTTGGAAACGATGACCTTGCTCAGGTGGCGTTTGGCATCGACCGTGTAAATAAATGCCGTTGCGTCTTCACGATCTTCTTTATCCAGTTCCAGGTATTCGTGGAACAGGACCAGATCGTCCTCATTTCTAGCGGGTTTGTAATGACGACGGAAACGGGCTTCACCGAGGGCCCAGTCTGCAGTTGTGACCGGCAAGGTCATTTTCTGCTCTGCTTCCTCATCATCGAGATAGCTCAGTTCATAGGTCGTCCACGTATCCAATGGAGACGGGTTGCCTTCCAGGTCCATACGCTCTGAGAAGGTGGTTCCATCTTCCGGATTGTAGACGATGTTGGGTACCGCACGGCTCTCAAGTGCCAGCTTGGCAGCATCGGGTGCACCGAAATCTGCCAGGCCCCACTCAGGAGGACATGGAGTATTGAGAATAAACAGTGCAGGACGTCGTTGCTGCAGACCCTTCAGTACGTTCTGAATCAAGTGAGAAGGCGTTGCCTGCGAGGACTGCATCACGAAAACGCCACGATGTGCTATGGCAATCAGGGCCAGTTCTTTACGGGTTTCTTCCTTGCCGTGGTGATCCATGCCGTATTCGGCCATATCGGAGACCTGTGCTGTAAAGCCGGAGGTACAGGCCTGTCCACCGGTATTGGAGTAGACCTGTGTATCCACAACAATCACACGGATCGGTTTGTCGGAAGCCATCACACGCGACAGGTTCTGGAAACCGATGTCCATCATGGCGCCATCTCCACCAACTGCGAACAATGGCGGGCACAGTGTGAATTCATCATCATCGAACTGGTGCCATTCGAAATTGTCGAAGAATTCCTCATCGACGGCGGCATCGTAGCTGTCAGACAATAATTTTCCGGCCCTGCGGACATTGACAAAACCGTCGGCCATCTTACGCATGTGACCTTCGAATACGCCAACAGCAACTGATGGCGCATCCTGGAACAGGTGGTTAACCCATGGGAACGGGTAAGGGTTATACGGATAGGAAGAACCCCAGACCGAACTACAACCTGTGGAGTTGGTGAAGCCAAGGTTGGCGCGACCACGACCACTCGGGCCTTCTTCGTAACGCCATTTGAGGTCTTTGAGTTCCTTGATGGCCTTACGAATCAGCAAAACGCGTTCCTTTTTCTCACCACTGAGCTCAACTGATAGTAAATCTGCATCGGCGGAGACATCGTCAAGATCGGTCTCAGAAACCAGCATTTCATGGGCTTTCGCATCCAGATCCTTGATCAGACGACCAAGATTTTTGACATGCTCTTCAACACGTGGCGACATGAAGGCGTTGACGGTGGATAACAACAGGTGAATGGTGGTTTTCTCACCACAACCCATGCAGGCACCATCACCACCGGCCATGGACATATAATTGCTCTGTTTCAGCAGCAACGATGACATCACGCCGATACCTTCGTCGAGACTGGAAATCTTGATGAAGTGATCGTCAGTTTCGGGCAGGTTGTTCCAGAGTTTCCAGTTTTCCTGAAGCGTTTCCTGGTAGTCGTCTGTCTGACGAATGCTCAGTAGCGCGCCATCGGTACAGACTGCCACACAGATGTCACAACCCTTACAGGTTTCAGGATTTACGGTAATGGACAGCAGGCCGCCGGAACCTTTCTTCTTGCCTTCCGGCACATCAAAGAACGGAGTGGTTTTGGCCAGCGGGAACGATTCTACTACCGCATAAATCTTGTTGTATTGCTCATCGACTTCCGCGCGACGCTCGGCATCCCAACTGGATTTGTCGGCGACCGTGATATAGGCCTGTTTTAGTACTTTGGCAAAGGTCTTGAAGGTACCGGCAGAGATGATCTTGCGACTTTCTTTACCAAGATGACGAATAACCTGGTTGAAGCGTGTCAGCGGTTCTTGTGGGCTTGATACCGTTCTAACCGCAGCTTCGAGTACTTCTTCAACGGTGCTGACAACACCCGGTATGGCGGAGTCAGGACACTGGGTCCAGCATTTTGCACAACCGGTACATTTTTCGGCGACAAATTCAGGCACATTGAAACGAACCGCCGACATATCGCGCATACTTGAGGTGGCTGCCGGGATGGCTGCGATCGCTGTAAATGGATCAGCGATAATGTCTTTACCTGTCTTGTATTGAACACATACCTGGTTCCAGAAATCCGCCTGGTTGCCCAGACCTGATTCTGCATCGGCATTGTCCATTCTATGCGGGATTAATGGCAGCAACTCTTCATGACCTTCATCGAGGAACTCTTCGGGGTGGAGTTGTACTACTTCATCGAAGCCACGGGTGATAACACGGATGTTATCCTCGACAACACGCTCACCAAGGTGACCGAATTTCTTGTCCAGCTGTTTGCGGATACCTTCCATCAAACGCTCACGTGACAGGTTGTGTGAGGACATTAACGGTGCAGCACTGAAGAATGCACCCATAAATGCCACACCCTGCATACGGTAGCGAAGTTCTACCTTTGAGGCTTCGGACAAGGCAATATTAAAACCGTCGACAGCAAAGACCTTGATCTTCTTGGCACGAATGACTCGTTGTGCTGTCTTGGGGAAACTGTTCCAGAGTTCTTCACCGGAAAGTTCACTCTGAATTATGAACACACCTTCATCGCATAAACCTGCAAGCGGGTTCGAGTGCAAAAATACATTGGGGTCAGGCGAGAGTACTACGTTGACATGCTTGAGCTCACAATTTAATCGAATCGGCTCTTGTGAAAGCATCGCATAAAAAGTTGTTGGCTGGCCTTTCTTTTCTGAACCATATTTCGGATTGGCCTTGATATGCAAACCCAGCAACTGACCAGCGGTCATTGCCAGGTTTTTACCCATCGTGATTGCACCCCAACCACCGACGGAGTGGATACGCAATTCAACCGAATCTTCTGGGAACAGGTTCAGGTCACCGGCAGAAGGCAGAGCCAAATCGCCAACATTGGGGTAGTCAGCAAGAATCTTTTCCTGCCAGATCTGCATCTTCGGAAGACGGGTGTCTTTCTGGATAAACTCAAATCCCAGGTAGAACTGACGCTGTTTACGACCGCCCTCAAGCATGTTATCAACCGCAGCAATGAGATCACCGGGTTGCAGATCGCGGCTACCGAGGCCGAAACAGGCAGAGTATAAATCCGGAATCTGATCAGGCAGCAATGCGGCCAGACCAGCGTAGGGAAGTGTCTCGGCATGATCATTACCGGCACGGCCATTTTCGGTCGCCTGCGCCATCGCTGAACGGATTTCACGGATCATGGGCAATTCAACCGCCAACGGCTGATCGGTACGTTCCATGACAACGACGCCTTTTTTACCCGCGAGGATGTGCGAGACCATGTCAGCCGGAAATGGGCGATACATGACCATATCGACCACGCCGATCTTGATTCCACGTTCTTTACGCAGGTAATCAACCACGGCTTCCCCATTACAGATCACGGAGCCCTGACCGAGAATGACATACTCGGCGTCTTCCATGCGATATCCCATCACACGTTCATATTTGCGACCGGAAAGTGCGGCGTATTCTTCCATGGCCTGATCGGTCAGATCGGCGATATGGTCAAAATAGAATGGCCGTTGAGCAGCAACACCCTGCGCATAGGCTTCCTGATTCTGAACGGTACCCAACATGGCCGGGTAGTCAAAATTGTAAAGCTCGGGAATACGTCGACGTTGCTTACCGAATACAGCGCGTTGTGCACCTGTGGGTGAATCAATGATATCTGCCGGGTCACCGAGGTATTCCTTAATCAACTCACGCTCGGGTTCATAAAAGGACTCGATCACATGACTGGTAAGAAAACCGTCCTGTGCGCATATACCGGGATTCAAAGAAAGCTCTGCAACCCGGTGCGAAATCAGGTTAATGTCCGCAACGGCCTGGACATCTTTGGCAAACAGCTGGAAAAAGCCCGTGTCGTCGATCGCATGGTAGTCATCATGACCCGCGTGAACATTCAGGGAGTGCTTGGTCATAGCGCGACAGGCAACATTCAACACGTAAGTCAGACGTTTGCCCACGGCCGCATAAAGCGACTCGTGCATATATGCAATACCCTGGCCACTTGAGAAGTTGGTGGAGCGTAAACCAACCATGCTCATACCAGCGGTCACACCCGCTGCGGCATGTTCACCCTCAGGTTCAAAGAAAATCAGGTGACGACCATTAACATTCTTATCACCGCGTGCTACTGCGGAGGCCCAGCCTTCACCCATTTGGGTGGAAGGTGTGATGGGGTAGGCGCCTGCTGCTTCACTTGCAGCGGTTTCCATTGTTACAACTGCCGCGCTTCCGTCGTCGGTTTTGAAAACTCCCGGATACTTGGCCTCGTTATTCACCTGGCTCATACGACTTTCTTCTCCAGCTCCATTGAGCTATCTACAAACTGCTGTCCTTCGACCCATACGATGGCATCTGTCGGGCATCGGGCTATTGCCTTGGGATCGGTCAGCTCGTTCTTTTCATAATTAATAACAGCCAGGTTATTGATGATATCAATCACACCCGGCTCCGAATCGGCAACACATCGGTTGCAGGTATTACAGGCCACGCTGCAGAGATCTTCCGCGGCATCACCTTTGAGCAAATTCTTACATTGTACAATCAGCTTCTGCTCGATAGGCATCAGCTCAAAAAGATCCTTGGGACAGGCAATGACACAATCGTTACATGCCGTACAAAGATCGGGTATAACGACAGGCAGGTCGTCGTCATTCATATATATGGCGTCAAGCAGACATGCATCCTCACAATCCGCCAGGCCCAGACAACCCCAATTACAACCCTTGCCCCCACCGGCCACGGATGCAGCGGCTTTGCAGGTTTCCAGACCCATGTAGTCAGAGTTTTGCACCGCCTGGTTCTTGCCACCTGCACACAGCAGACGGGCCACGCGTTTATTCGACTCTCCGGCATCGACACCCAGGTATGCGGCAACATCGGCCATGTCATCCGGTCCCATTACCGTGCAGCCTGAAGGCTGTTCTTTACCACCGACAACAGCCTCTGCAAATGCCCGGCAACCCGGTTGGCCGCAGGCGCCGCAATTGGTGCTGGGTAGTAGTTCCTCGACGTCGTCAATACGCGGGTCTTCCCAAACCTGGAACTTCTTGTTCGCCATGGCGATCATGAAGCCGAAGAATAGTCCAACGCCACCCAATACAAGGGCCGAGTCTAAAATAGGGTTTCCAGTCATGTTCGGAATTCCGTGTGTCTAGGCAGACAGACCGGATAAATCTGTTTGACTCAATAGCCAGGCTGAAAGCTTACCGGCAGGATCCGATGTCGCTTCTCCTGCAATTTCAGGAGGTACGGACAAGGACTCCAGCAAGGTATAGTCCTCTGCCTGTTGTGCAGGACTAATGCCACCAATGGCGCGCTTGCGGACTTCTTTTGGAAATGCGATCGAAGTGAAGCGTTCATAAGTGGTTGAGCCCGCTGATGGATCGTGGACGAAACTCACGGCAGTCGATGGCAAATAGGCGGCGACTGCTATGCCATCAAAGGCAGCAAATGCTTCAAGTTTTGCGTCACCGATTTCCTGCTGGACAAATACCCGTGGCGAAATGACACGGGACAGCGCACCTGCTGGTGCATCACCGGTGACATTAAAGATGATCTTCATATTGGTATCAAGCAGGGGGACGATGGCCGAAGGTTTAAAATCGCCGCCGGATACCTCAACGACCAAAGCCGGGGCAAGAGCTCTTTCTGAACTGTTCCACTGTGCATAGGGAAAGCGCTTCAATGTCGCAGCATGCTTGTCGTCTTTGTATGCGCCTTTTTTGGCCAGGTCGACAATACGTGCGGCAGCAAAAGCGCGACCGATGGATCCCAGCCTGACACTCAACTGGTGGCCGAGACCCTTGCCTTCTTCCGTTCTGATAATAAACAGGTCATCACCCTGGTCCAACAGCGATTTCAAGACTTCCTCTGCAGCCCTGATGGGTGCTTCAGCCGATAAGTCTATCGTCGGTGCATTTGGGGCGAAGGAGTTGAAACGCTCCATATTCATTTTGCCCTTCGCAAACTGGCCCAGCGATTCCGACTTGTCAGCCTCGGTATTGTCCGAACTTGCCAGCAAACCACGAACCTGGTTGGCGGTGATGGTCAGGGCGGAATGAAACTGTTCGATACGGGGACGAACTGCTTCGAGGGCAAGTGCCTTTCTTTCTTCAGACGGCATAACGATCAAACTCCTTCTCAAGCTTCTGTACTTTTTCTTCTGCTGTTACGGGTGGTACAGCACGAATCTCATCATAAACAGGGAAACTCTCGTCACGGAAAAATATACCAAGACGTAACATGTCTGTTCTTGATGCCAATGAACGTGCTGTGTCGATATCCTTTGGATCATGTACACGTTGTGATTTGAACAATTTGTCCAATCCGGGTGCAGTCACACCATTTTCATGAATTAGCAATTCGGTCAGATCGGGATTCTTGACCTGTTCGGTGAAGACATCCGGTGTAAATTTGGGGCAACGTTGCAATACGCGGATAAAGGAGAACCCTTTATGCTCAAATCCAGCCTGCAAAGTAGCGTAAAGATGTGCAGGTACCCAGTCGGCTGTTTGTGCGACAAAGGATGCGTTGGAGATACCCAATGTTGTCTGCAATGGATTCAATGCCGGCAGGACCGCACCCTTGGGCGAGGTGTTCGACTTATAGCCCTGCGGTGTAGTCGGTGAGGTCTGGTTTTTGGTCAGACCATAAATATTGTTATCCAGCAACAGAACTGTCAGGTTTGGATTGTAGCGGGTTGCATGCAACCAGTGTCCAGCACCAATCGATGTGCAGTCGCCATCACCCATCACCACAAATACGTCAAGTTCAGGACGGGCGAGCTTCAAACCTGTTGCAATTGGCAGCGCACGACCATGAATGCCATGAAAGCCATAGGCGTTGACATAATGGGGAAAGCGGCTGGAACAACCGATACCTGATACAAATGCCATTTTTTCGGGTTTGAGCTGTTCTTTTGCCAACAGGCGTTTGACCGCATTCAGGGCGCCGAAATCACCACAGCCGGCGCACCATTTGCCTTCTTTCTTTTGGTAATCTTCAGGGTCAAGGCTGGTGCCCGCGTCTTCTTCAATATCCAGCAGGGAAATGGGAATGCTGCTCATTGGGACGCTCCTTTGTTATTTTTTGCAATAATTGAATTATAGATATCATTGGGACGAAGCGGTTGTCCCGGGCAACTGGTCCAGCAGTCAATATCCACAAGAGTCTGTGCACGGAGTAACCATGCCAGTTGACCATAACGGCGGGTTTCTTCGGTGATGTAGGGGTCGCCTACGGTATCGGAATAATTGATTTCGACCGTCATGACTTTTTTAAAGCGGCTGAATATTTCTTTCAGCCCGGGTTCCATAGGTGACAGGAAACTCAGCTGACAGGTTGAGACCTTGTGTCCTTCGTCGCGGGCGCGGTCGACGGCTTCTACAATGGCGCCCTCGGTTGAACCCCAGCCAACCACCAGCAGATCACCTTCCTCATCACCGTGAATTTCAGGAGGTATCAGCGTGGATTGGAGAACTGCCAGCTTACGGCTGCGCATTTTACAACCACGCTCATTGCTCTGCGGGTCATAGGAGACGTTACTCAATTCGTCATGTGCCAAACCGGTGACGGTATGCGCACCACCGGGTGTTCCGGGAATGAAGCGCCTGGACAAACCGGTTTCAGAATCCCAGTCATAGGGTCGCAGACCTTCAGGTACTGGTGAAAAGTCGATGGGTTGTTGCTGCCAGCGTGGGTCAAATTCAGGTCGGGGAAATTGCTGTACGCCGGTCGCGAGGTTTGCATCGGTCAGTACGATCACGACACAACGGAAGGTTTCAGCGATACGGCGTGCTGTGATCATGGAATGGAAACACTCTTCGATCGACCGTGGGGCGATCACCACGCGCGGTGCGTCACCATGTTGGCCAAAAAGCGAAGATAGCAAATCAGACTGTTCTACCTTGGTAGGCAAACCGGTTGATGGTCCGCCACGTTGGACATCCAGGACCACCAATGGAATTTCGGTCATGATTGCCAGGCCTAAAAACTCGGTCTTGAGCGCCAAACCCGGACCGGAGGTCACGGTCAACGCCACTTTGCCACCATAAGAAGCACCCAGTGCCACACCTGCGGCAGCGATTTCATCTTCTGCCTGGTGAATAATGCCACCATAATTTTCAATAATGGCTGCGAGCTCGTGTGATACCGAGGTTGCCGGTGTGATCGGATACATGGCACACATTTCCATACCGGCGGCAACCGCACCGAGTGCTGCAGCCTGGTTGCCGTTCATTACGACCCGGGCTTCTTCTGCAGGTATGGTTTCAATATCAAATTGGAAATCCAGGTTCTCTCGTGCCCATTCCATTCCGTTTCTGACCAACTGCACGTTGAGTTCCGTCACCTTGGCCGGCTTTTTGTGGAAAATATGCGCGATTTGCTTTTCTATGATGGAGAGATCACGCTGGTATATCTGTGCCAGCATACCCAGTGCAAACATGTTTTTGCCGTGCTGGGGGTTGTCCACCACCTTGAGGGTTTCTTCTTCGATAGGCACCTGGATGAAGCGATAGTTTTTGCAAGACATTTCTTCCATCGCTTCCGCGTACTGCTTGCGTATGGATTCATCTTCATGGTGCTCCCATGAACTCTCCTGAAGAATAATGCAGTCATCATGAAAAGAATCGAGTCGGTGACGTGACAGGCAGACCTGGTCATTGAAGGCGACGGCCAGTTTTGACTGGTCACCCCAGTTGGTGACCTTGTCGGTACCAAAACGAATAATATTACCTGATGTACTGGTGACGGTATGGTGCGGTGGTTCGATCTCGGCAGGGATGATTTCCACCGTCCAAACACCATTACCCATCTTTGCACAGGTTTGTCCAAAAATCTGGGCACACTTTTGCGCTCCCTCACCGGAATTGGTAATGATCTCAACGGTATGCTCGGGTACCGAAGTGATCGTCGTTTTGTTACTAACTGCCTGGTTCAATGTTACTTACTCCCAGTGCTGAGGGATCGAATAAAGTGTTTCCGGATTCCCAAAATATATATTAAATTTTGATAATGAACAGTTCGGCATGCATAGTAGGGCATGAGTAGCTTTCCTAACTTGATATTAGTCAACTAAATTTGCATTGGCTTAAACAAATACGTAGCCACTCATTGAAGGTTTTTCAATGGCTTGTCGTTAATTTCTGATTGCACACCATCTGAAATGTTGAAGGCGCTAATAATACACCAACAGAATCCGGCTCATACAGGAAAAAAACCAAAAAAACCACAGCCTGTTGGTGGGCACCGTCAGGCGGTTGAAGAGGGCTGTTCCGGTGTGCTTCTTTTATAGCGGGCAGCCCCGAGTTGATTGAACTACTTATACATAAAAGGATAAGACTATGGCTGGAGTCGAGGGAAGAGTTGCGCTGGTAACAGGTGCGGGTCGTGGAATTGGGCGAGAAACCGCCCAGTTGCTTACAACAAGGGGGGCTCAGGTAATGTGCGTTGCCCGCAGCGAACAGGAACTGGCCGCCCTGGGCCTGGAATACACAGCCGCGGATCTGGGCACAGTCGAGGGCTGTGCGCTGACGGTGGAAGAGACAGAGAAACGACTTGGGCCTATTGATATTTTTGTATGTAATCACGGTATCGGCTCAGCCCACGAGCAGGTGATCTGGGAACAGGAAACGGCTACCTGGGATGAGACCATGCGCATCAATCTTGACGGGCCGTTCTACCTTACGCGACTCATACTAAAGAGCATGGTCAAACGTCGGTACGGACGCATGGTGTACACAAGCTCAACTGCAGGGCAGGTCGCCGAGTACGCCGGTTCTGCCTACAACTGTTCCAAACACGGTCTGCTTGGTTTGATGCGTTCGGTAGCGCAGGACGGGGGCACATACGATGTGACATCCAACGCTGTCCTGCCTGGATGGGTTCGCACAGAGATGGCCGAGCGTTCGGCACGTGCCGAGGCAGAAGCACGCAATATTACGGCTGAAGAGGTGTGGCAGGAGCGTTCAGCCCTGTATCCACCGGGCCGGGTTGCAACGCCCCGTGAAGTGGCCGAAATGATTGCTTTCCTGGCCTCCGAGGAATCGAGCGGTGTCAGTGGTCAGGCGATAACAGTTGCGCTTGGTGGCTTAACGTAACTGACGGTGCCAGTTGCTGACCAGTTTCTCCACATCAATCTCTTTACCGCCTTTGCTCCATTTTCCGGCAAAGTCGACATCACTTGAATTGGGTGGCGGATTGGGCAGGTTCATTTGAAAACGAACTGGCATGGGTACTGCCGCCCCCATGGCGACAACCTCTCCGCGAGCCAGCGAAGTCAATGATGCGAAAGTGCCACGTGCTGCATCCGGTACCATGGCGCGCAAGTATTCCTGATCGTCAGGATTGGAGATACGCAGACACAAAAAAGTACCGCATTGTGCAAGTACTGTTTCGGAAACCTCTTTTGGACGTTGGCTGACCACGCATAGACCAACACCATATTTACGGCCAGCCTTGGAAATATGTTCCATGGTTCGACGTGCCTCTTTGAATCGTGAGTCCTTTTCGCGGGGGATGTATTGTTGTGCCTCTTCACATACCAGCCAGATCGGAAACTCCAGGCAATCCGGGTTCCAGAAGTTGAATTCAAACGCAAGGCGACCAATTAGCGCAGTTACCATGGGAGACACGTCATATGGCACCGCGCTGAGATTCAGTACTGTCACGTTGGCCTTCGGGTTACCCAAACCGACAAAATCACGCATCAGGTCAACCAGGGTGTCGGTGGAGGTGCGTAGCCTCGGATTGAGCATGAAGTTATAACGGCCGTCATTCATCATACTGTGCATACGCACCAGCAGTTGATCAAACCTACCGTGCAGCGGTCCTTTTACACGTCCGAAATCAGAGGTTTCCTGGTTTGCATCTTCGAACCTGTCACGCAGTTCCTCAAGAGAGAAATAAACCGGTGAGTCCACCGTGATATGGCCGAGGTCGGAACCCTTGTTGGATTTTATTCGCAACTCGTTCAGTGCACCGCGCAAAAATGCATTCTGTACCGCCGCGTGGGGGTCTTCCTTGTTGATAAATAATTCCGCAAGATCCGCGAAAGTCATCAACCAGTAGGGCATTTCCAGATCCAGCGCATCCAGGCAACGTACCTTGGCGGCCGGGAATGGCGAAGACATGTAATCGCCGGTTTTTTTGTCGCCATATTCGCCGTGCATATCCATGATGATGATGTGCGCGTTAGGCATATAACGCAAAGCCGCCTGGATCAGGCTGGTTACTGTCCAGGACTTACCTGAGCCGGTCTGACCAAGTACCGCAGCGTGGCGACCGAAAAAGCTTGAAGGATCAAGATACACATCAATGGCTTCAAAGGTGCTCAGCTTGCCGACTTTGTAGTAAACCTCACTATAATCCGAAAATATTCTCTCCAGGTTCCAATTTGAAACCATGATCAGCTCGGCACCAACTGTCGGGAAATGATTAATACCACGCTCAAAATTGCCGTTGTCGTCATACTCACCCAGGGGTACCAGGCTAAGCTTGTGTACATCGTGACTGCGCGCTGCGGATTCGGTCCACATACGCTCTACAATGCACAGAATCTTGGTTCCAGATTGTTTGACCATCAAATAAGAGCCAACCTGACCGACACGGACCTTGTCCATGCCAATCATCTTGTCGGCAGAAAAGCCTTCCAGGTCTGTATTTAGTTTGGCAGTAAAGAGGTTACTGGTGACTTCGACCAGGTGGCCGAGTACGCTGCTTGTTTCTTGGTTCATGTCAGTGCTCCTTCAACATGATAATTACGGGTTCAGCGAGCTGGGAAGCGGTATCCAGAGCGTCTTGTTGTTCTGTCCTTAGATCAAATGGTGACCGTAATCGGAATCCCAGTTGAAAGAGTACGCATAAGCAGGGTTTTGCGCAAGCCATGGAGCTTGACGGACGGCATGTTTCTACTGTGGTGCGGCAGAAAAGCAGGGTATAGTTGGGCTTGGCAAAACAGTAGACTAAATGAAAACCCGAATTCCACCCCGGTTGGTGCCCACAGGTGACCTGTCCTCCCATTTCCACTCCAATGGGATTGCACATACGCATGTTGACAGGCTGAACCTTGGCTTCGGCACCGGCAACGATCAGTATCGTTTGTATCCCTATCCAGGTCCGGCGGACGATGAAACCATGGGTGTGTTCTGCGAGCTACACACCGAGGATTACTTCGATGTTGATACTTGTCCCCATATAGCTATTGGCATGCGGGGTCCGGTAGAGGAGGACCCACACCGGGGGCGTGGTCTGGCCATCGGCATACTCGCCAACCGGATGAGTGACCCCGAAAACCCGGGTCACCCAATCGAGTTGTTTAAAGGTTGTCCGGACCCGCCGGGAGGGCCATCGTTCTTCGTAGAGGATTTCACAATCAATGAAGGTATCCGGCCTATAAG
>CBDTVF010000003.1:0-26550 GCA_965363775.1 uncultured Gammaproteobacteria bacterium | reverse complement strand
CACCGCAGAAGACCACCATTCCAACCCGTTGAAAATGGCACTTTCCAAGTTCAAACGCCAGGGTGGCAAGTTCATTTCCGTCAACCCGGTGCGTACCGGTTACTCGGCCATCGCCGACGAGTGGGTGCCGATCAAGCCCGGTACCGATGGCGCGCTGTTTCTTGCCCTGATCAATGAGCTCATTAAGCAGGGCCTCTATGACCGCGAGTTTCTGACCCAGTATTCGAATGCGCCTGAGTTGGTTAATATGGATGAGAATTCCTCGGAATACGGCATGTTTGTACGTTTTGAAGTGCCACACGAGGAAGGCTGTTTTGACCCGCAGAACAAGCTGTGGTGGGACCGCGATCTGGATAAACCGATCTCCACGCATACACCGGGTGCCGATCCTTATTTTCTCGGTGAATACAAACTTGATGACGGCACGCCGGTAAAACCGTCATTCCAGTTGCTGGTCGACCGGGTTAAAGAATATACCGCTGAGTGGGCCTCGGAAATTACCGGTATACCCGCAGAAACAATCGTACGACTGGCCCATGAGATGGGCATCACGGCACGTGATGAAAAGATCGAGCTACCGATTCCATGGACCGACACCTGGGGTGATGAACACCAGACAGTGACGGGTAACCCTGTCGCTTTCCATGCAATGCGTGGCCTGGCGGCGCATTCCAATGGTTTCCATACGATACGTTCCCTGTCCATATTAATGAGTATCCTCGGTACCATCGATCGCCCCGGCGGTTTCCGCCACAAGGCACCATTTCCAAGGCCGATACCGCCCTGTGCCAAACCGCCAAATGATCCGCGTGCGGTACAGCCAAATACACCGCTGGATGGTATGCCACTTGGCTGGCCCGCTGACCCTGATGACCTGTTTGTCAATGATGATGGCAGTCCGGTGCGCATCGACAAGGCCTTTTCATGGGAATTCCCGCTGTCGGTTCACGGCATGATGCATAACACCATCACCAACGCCTGGCGCGGAGACCCCTACAAGATCGACACGCTGTTTTTGTTCATGGCCAACGTCGCATGGAATTCGAGTATGAATACCTCCGGCGTGCGCGAGATGCTCAATGACAAGGACGAGAATGGCGAGTACAAGATTCCGTTCCTGATCGTTGCCGATGCATTCCAGTCGGAAACAGTTGCCTTCGCTGATCTTGTATTGCCGGACACCACTTACCTGGAACGCCATGATGTGATGTCGATGCTGGATCGCCCGATCTCCGAGTATGAGGGTCCGGCAGATTCGGTGCGTATCCCCGTGTTGCCTCCAACGGGTGAATGCAGACCTTTCCAGGACGTCATCATAGAACTGGGTGCACGACTTAAGTTGCCGGCTTTTACCAAGGCCGATGGCAAGCCGAAATTTCGCGATTATGCGGATTTTGTGATCAACTATGAGACTTCACCCGGTTCCGGTATCGGCTTTTTGGCCGGTTGGCGTGGCAAGGGCGGTGAGAAATTCATGAAGGGCGAACCCAACCCGAAACAATGGGAGATGTACGAGAAAAACAACTGCGTATTCCAGTATGAGTTGCCCAAGTCTTATCAATACATGCGTAACTGGAACCAGGGCTACCTCGAATGGGCCAAGCGACACGCCCTGTTACGCTATACCGAACCCATCAATATCCATATTTACTCCGAGGTGTTGCAGAAATTCCGCCTGGCGGCACAGGGTAAGTCGGATGGCAAACAGCCACCCGATCACTTGCGCAAACGGGTGGAAACGCACTTCGATCCGCTGCCGTTTTACTCGCAGCCACTGGAAGCACTGCAAAGTGATTTGCACAAGTATCCGCTCAATGCGATAACGCAGCGTCCGATGGCAATGTATCACTCATGGGATTCCCAGAATGCCTGGTTACGGCAGATACATACCTATAACTTCCTGTATGTGAACACCAAAACCGCACGTGCGGCTGGCATTCAAGATGGTGGCTGGATGTGGGTTGAATCCATGCATGGCAAGGTTCGTTGTCTGTGCCGCCACTCCGAGGCGGTGGAGCCCGGTACCGTGTGGACCTGGAACGCCATTGGCAAGGCATCGGGTGCATGGGCACTGGATGGTGATGCCAACGAGGCGAAGAAGGGTTTTCTGCTCAACCACCTGATCAGCGAAGAGTTGCCACCGTCTGAGGATGGTGATCACCTGTCCAATTCAGACCCGGTCACAGGGCAAGCCGGTTGGTTTGACGTACATGTTCGAATCTATCCCGCCGATGCCGATGAGGAACAGGTCAGTGCACCACAGTTCGACACAATGGAGCCGGTTCCCGGGCAGATGATTGAAAGGAAGCCCAGTCGCTGGTTAACCTACTTTGCCGGCAAGAGGGGCAAGTCATGACACAACTGGCTTTGGTTATCGATCTTAATGTCTGTGTGGGCTGTCATGCCTGTGTCACCTCCTGCAAGGAGTGGAACACCTCCGGTACGGCGGGTTTCATGTCCGACATGAATCCTTATGGCAAGGATCCGACCGGCACATTTTTCAATCGTGTACAAACTTTTGAAGTGGGACAATTTCCCAATACAGAGACGGTGCACTTCCCGAAGAGTTGCCTGCACTGTGAAGATCCGCCTTGCGTACCTGTGTGCCCGACCGGTGCCAGTTACAAACGTGAATCAGACGGCATCGTGCTGGTGGACAGTGACAAGTGTATTGGCTGCAAGTATTGTTCCTGGGCCTGCCCATACGGTGCGCGTGAACTCGACGAACAGCAGAAAATCATGAAAAAGTGCACACTTTGTGTGGACCGAATCTACGATGAATCACTACCGGAGGCTGAGCGTAAACCTGCCTGCGTACTGGCATGTCCGGCCGAGGCACGTCTTTTCGGAGACGTCAACGATCCGGATTCTGAAGTTGCCATTGCCATTCGTGAGAGCGGTGGTTACCAGTTGATGCCCGAGTGGGGTACCAAACCGGCCAACCATTATCTGCCACGACGTAAGGCGAGTATTACCATTCATGAGGACGAGTTGATCCGTGCGGATAACCCGCTGCAAAAGGAACGTCAGAAGCCAATGCCCGATGATCGCGACCCGACTCTTGACGAAACCACGAGTTGGTAAGAGGAGTATCAATATGCATCCTGCTTTTTCAATCATCTTTCTTACAACCCTGATCGGCGCAGGCCAGGGACTGTTCCTCGCGCTCTATAGCGGGCAGTTATATTCGGTCTTCAGGCTATTGCCTACACAGAATTCAGTGCAGTTCTTTGCACTCGGTAGCCTGCTTGTCCTGGTTTTACTGGCGGCAGGTTTGTTTAGTTCGTTTTTCCATCTTGGGCGTCCGGAACGTGCCTGGCGATCAGCGGCACAATGGCGTACTTCCTGGATGTCGCGTGAGGTGATTGTCCTGCCGGCTTTCATGGGCGCAGTTGCGGTTTGGGGTCTGATTCACTACCTGGGTTGGAATCCGGTACTGTTCACATTTCGTGATACGTTTGTGGTCGATTTGTCTCTGGTCGTGGGTGGGGTTGCAACAGTGCTGAGTTTTGCATTGTTCCTTTGCACCGGCATGATATACGCCTGTATCAAGATGTTACAGGAATGGGCCACACCGCTGACAGTCATCAATTACACCCTGTTTGGTGGCGCTTCCGGCTTCCTGCTAGCGACGGCATTTGCTGCATGGCAAGCTTCGGAACAAACCGGTTTCTTTGCTGGCTGGGCATTTGTTTTAACCACGCTCGTACTGATTACACGCGCTGCAAGTTTATTCCGCAATGCCCGTATTAAACCCAAGTCGTCGATAGAAACTGCCATCGGTATCCGCCATGGTCAGATCGAGCAAAAGGCACAGGGAATGATGGGCGGTTCGTTTAATACGCGCGAATATTTCCACGATGCATCAAAGCGCAAATACAAAAATATCAAATGGATGTTCCTGGTGCTGGTATTCCCGGTGCCGTTGCTTTTATTATCCGTTGGTATGGCTACTGACGCCCTGGGGCTTTTAATTGCAGCTTTCCTTGTGCAATACCTTGGTTTGCTGATGGAACGCTGGTTTTTCTTCGCACAGGCAAACCACCCGCAAAATTTGTATTATCAGACGGTTTGATTCTAGTGTGGGGCACGAATCCTGCTGCCAACCGTGGGTAATCCGTGCCCGTAGGGTGCGTAACTTGTTACGCACGGGTTCCTGATGGTGCTGGGAATTAACCCCGCGTGGATAATACAATCGTGCCCGTAGGGTGGGTAACTTGTTACCCACGGGTTTCAAATGGTGCCGGATACGGAACACTTAATGTATCGTAAAATTCTGATAACTATATTATTTCTTGTCTTGCTGGCGTTTGTGCTTCGAAACGAAGACAGATCGGAACATCAGGAAGCGGAAACAGTAACTGCACAGCTTGAACTACCGGTACTAAGCGATGCCAGCTACAACTGGATCGGGGCTCGCATCTACCAGAACGAAGCGCGGGGTCAGGAAGACAATCTGACTTATTGGGGAGCAGGAGAGGACTTCCCTTCGCTGGGAATAGGTCACTTTATCTGGTTTCCCGAAGGTGTCGATGCACCTTTTGATGAGCAGTTTCCGGACATGGTTTCTTTTGTACGTCAGCAGGTTCCCAAAGACCTGGAACCGCCTGCCTGGTTGCAAAGCCTGGATCCCCTTGTTGCTCCCTGGACCAGCAAAGAGCAATTTGATGCGCACTGGGCGTCTCCTGAAACGAGTAGTTTGCGCAAATGGCTGGCGGCAACGCAGCAGCACCAGGCCCGGTTTATTGTTTCTACATTTGAGGAAAGGTGGAGAAACCTCGAGCTTCCGGCCCAACAGAAACAGCATCTGACCGGACTGCTACAGCGTCTGGTGAATACACCGGAGGGTCTTTTTGCACTGATTGATTATTACAACTTCAAGGGCCTTGGCAACAACCCCAGGGAGCGCTACCAGGGAGAAGGTTGGGGCCTGGTGCAGGTTCTTGAACTCGTGACTCAACTGCCCGCTGATGAGGAAAACTGCAGCGACATCGTAGAGCAATTCCGGGATGCTGCCGCGAGCCGGTTGCATCTGCGGGTAGAACTTTCCCTGCCTGAGCGAAACGAAGCACGCTGGCTGGCCGGTTGGTTAAAGCGCCTGGATGGCTACCTGGTTTATGAAACGCCAGCGGACAGGTTTAGTGGGTGTGGTTTTCGTGTGACCCCCTATCTGCAGAAACCAGCCGGGGATGCCATCACGTTTATCTGGTTTAGCAATGCTAAACGGGCAGGGCAGTTGTCATTGTGGAAAACCGAAACCGATAATGTTGAGGACGCTGCTCAATTTAAATCTAACCCGGTACGGGCGGAAGCGCTTGCCTATCACCCGATGGAAAACTGTCACCAGGAAGATTGCGCAGATGCGTCCCTGCCGTATTTACACCAATTGCGTGTCACCGGGCTGGATCCGGATACCCAGTATGAATACCAGGTCACACAGGATTCCGGCCATTCTGAAGGTTGGTTTTTGACATTGGGTAATGACCAAAGGCCGCTAAGATTCATTGTATACGCCGATAGTGAAACGGAACCGGAGTCCACTGGTAAACACGCATTCTGGCCGGGTGCCACGACAGCGCGAAAACTCAGGAAATATCCGCTGGATCAAACGACCGGCTACACACAGAACCTGGAGGTTATCAAACAACGCCAGCCTTCGTTTGTGGCCATAGCGGGTGATCTTGTCCAATCCGGTGGTGAGCAACGGGATTGGGATGAGTTCTGGATGCATAACGCCGAATTGGCAGCATCAAGCGTGATATTACCCGCGCTTGGTAATCACGAGTATTTCGGTGGTCCGGGAAAACTGGGTAAATATGAGACAAAAGACTCAGAACGTGCAATTCGAAAATATCAGAGCTACTTCGATCTTCCTGACAATAACTCAGGTAACCCGGTGCATTCAGAAAGATATTACGCCATGGATTATGGCGTCGCTACGCTGATTGTCCTCGATACCACCGACGGTCTCCCGCATCAGAGTGAGCAGGACACCAACTGGGGGCTTCGCGGTGAAAACGATGGTGGCCAGGCACCTGACTGGCACCCGGGTTCAGAGCAACATGACTGGTTGACAGAAAAGTTGCAACAAGCGCAGCAGGAAAGCCATTTTACTTTTGTCATGTTCCATGGGGCACCTTATTCGTCGGGCGTCCATGCGAGGTTGCCGGGTAAAAAAGCGGGTGAGGATGGGTTATCTGCACGGCCAATACAGTCACTTACGCCCCTGTTTCTGCGCTATGGTGTCGACGCAGTCTTTAGTGGCCATGATGAAATGTATGAGCACTCTGTCGTTTCCGGAGTGGAAATATCCCCCGGAGGTCAAAATCGTGATCACGCGGTTCACTTCTATGATGTCGGTATCGGAGGCGACGGGCTGCGGGGACCGGTTAAGGGTGTGCTGAATGCTCAGCAGGTTTTCCTGGCGCATTCCGATTCGCCGGAAATTTATGACGCCGGTGGCGTGTTGCGTGATGGTGGCAAACATTACGGACACATGGAAGTGAATATTGACAAGAACTCCGCCGGTCAATGGCAGGCCCGATTGGATCCTGTTTACATTTTTCCATTGATGGATGTCGGCGGGCAGGTGCCTGGATTTGAAAGACGGCTCTACGATGACGCACTTACACTGATCTCGGAAGACTAGCCCGCATAAGCTGCCCGGCGCTATCTCCCGGGATGCTTGTGCAATATGCGGGTTAGGAATAATTTATTATTATTTCGGAATACATTGCCATTCTGCTGTGTTAATTTATAGCTCGTTTGGGTTGATTTGCCGAGTTTTATGTTATGTCCTGTCTTCTGAAAATGCGGGCCGTTCGGGAAGAGTTGTCAGTCAATGAAAAGAAGATTGCTGACTTCATCTTAAATAATGCCGCACTCATCAGAGACTATTCCTCACAGAATCTGGCAGCTTCTGTAGGTGTCAGTCAGTCGAGTATCATCAAGTTCAGTCAAAAACTTAATTACCGTGGCTTCACCGACCTGAAACTGGCCATCCATGAGTCGGTTGTAAAAAGTGAGAACGGCGACCCCCCCAGTGAAATGATCCAGGCAGTTGAGGAGCAGTTCGACTCTGTTCCCCAGCAGCTTTACAACTTAAAACACGAAGCACTGATGACTACGATGGAACTGAATGATGAAAAACGCATTCTCTCTGCCGTGGAAATTCTGGAAAAAAGCAAACGGATACAAATTGTTGCCCTGGGCACCGGTTCGCTGGTGGCTCGAAACTTTGCCAGCATGTTGATACAGGTCGGCAAGTCGGTGATTGCGGAAGTGGATACCTATATTCAGTTATCCAGCATTGCGACCCTTGGAATAGGGGATGCGGTGGTAGTCATTTCATTCTCCGGCCAGTCGTCGAAAATGATACAGATCACACGTCAGGCCAGGAAAGCCGGGGTCAGCATCATATCTTTAACCAATTACAGTGCCAATCCCATCAGGTCTCTCGCTGATGTCCAGCTATTCTCTGTTAAGCAGAATGGAAGCTTTGCGATCCCACAAATTATTTCCAATGCGTCCCAGCAACATGTGCTTGATGTTCTGTTCAGCCTGATGTTGAAACGGGACGGCAAGGCAAGAGAGTTGCTGGTCTTAAGCCGCAAAGCTGTGGAGGAGTGATTGTCACTTGCCAAGCTTGGAGTTTGGTTGAAATGGAGCTTCCACCGATTTGATGGTCAAATGCCGTCCGGTGTATCGAGGCCTATCAAGTCGTCATAGCTTGGGCGTTGCCGGATAACCGTAACTTCAGTTCCCTCCACCAGTACTTCGGGCACCAGGGGACGGGTATTGTATGAGGACGCCATGACGGCGCCATAAGCTCCCGCATCCTTGATCGCGATCAGGTCACCGGCCTGCAACGGCTTCATGGTCCTGTTGCGTGCAAATGTATCACCCGTTTCGCAAATCGGTCCGACGACCTGATATTGCTCAGGCTCACCATCACGCAGAAGGCAAGGTACGATCTCGTGAAAGGCATCGTACAGGCTGGGTCTGAGCAAATCATTCATGCCGGCATCAATGATTAAAAAACGGTCATGTTCCCCATCCTTAATGTAAATGACACGCGAGACAAGTATGCCGGTATCACCCACAAGAGAGCGACCGGGCTCTACGAGTATCCGGCAATCAAGTTGTCCGAGTATGTCGTTTGCGAGGGCCGCGTAGTCGGTGATTGGTGGTGGAACCTGGTTTTCGTCCGCATAGTCAATACCCAATCCACCGCCGATATCAAGAACGGAAATCGGATGACCCTGGTCTCTGAGCTCCCTGGTCAGTTCTGCCAGGCAGAGAAATGCCTGCTCGAATGGTTCCAGTTGGGTCAACTGAGATCCAATGTGCATATCAATGCCCTGAACCCTGATACCCGGAAGCTCTGCGGCACGGGCATAGGCCTCATGTGCACGTGTCCAGGGAATACCAAATTTGTTACTGGCCTTACCTGTTGAGATTTTGGCATGTGTCCTGGCATCAATATCCGGGTTGATGCGAAAAGCAATGGCTGCTTGCTTACCTGCAGCAACAGCCACTTCATTCAGCAATTCCAGTTCCGGTTCGGATTCAATATTGAACTGAAAAATATCCTGCTCAAGTGCGAAGCGCATCTCACGGGCGGTTTTGGCTACGCCCGAATAGACGATTTTTCCGACGGGGATTCCCGCTTGCAATGCTCTCCTTAGTTCGCCTTCCGAGACAACATCAGCACCCGCGCCCATATTGCCGAGGGCACGGATAATCGCCTGGTTGGAATTTGCTTTGACGGCAAAACAAACGAGTGAGTTTTCCGCTTTGAAATGTTCGATGTAAGCCAGGTAGTTCTGTCGCAGGGCGGATGCAGAATAACAATAGACCGGGGTTTGCAATTGTTCGGCGATGTCATCGACCGGTACACTTTCAACGTAGAGTTGTCCTCCACGGTAATCAAAAAACGCCATCTTTTATCTCGCCTGTGATGAAAAAAATAATATAATATTATAAGCGTGTTTCATTGGAATATATAATTACTAATCACCTCAGGATCCTAGGAAATTATGTCTGAACAATGGCTGTCTGTGCTGCCCCCTATCGTCGCGATTGCCGTTGTACTGTGGCGACGGGAGGTCATACTCGCTTTGTTTCTCGCAATATTCACCTCGGAGCTTTTGCAACAATCATCCTTGTTGTCGAGCGTTCCATTGGCAGGTGTATTTACACTGGAACGTATCATTGGCGTTTTCGAGGACAGGGACAACGCCAGAATCCTCATATTCAGCCTGATGATTGGCGCATTGCTGGCTTATATCCGGCAGTCCGGTGGTGTAACGGCAATGGTCAATTCGATTATCAATCGTGGCGTTGCACGCAATGGAAGACAGGCGGCTTTGTTGACAAGTGGGGTCGGAGTCGCGGTATTTGTTGAATCCAATCTGAGTGTGCTGACTGCGGGAATTTTGTCCCGTGGTATTTTTGACCGCTTTGGTCTGAGCAGAGCAAAACTGGCCTATATCATTGACAGTACATCAGCACCGATATGTATCCTGATTCTTTTGAACGCATGGGGGGCGTATATCCTGGCTTTGCTCGGTACTTACGAGCTTGAAGCCAGTGCTGCGCAGATATTATGGGGCACATTACCCTTGAATTTTTATGCATTGGTGACCCTCGTCATCGTTTTTATCACCGCCTGGACGGGCAAGTATTTCGGTCCACTGGCACGCAGTAAAACCATCAAGCATGAAGACAGCGCGGAAGATCTGCCGGTTGATGCTACGCATCCAAGTTATATGTTCGTGCCGCTGCTGGTGATGGTCGGCGGTATGGTTGCCTTCATGTTCTGGACGGGTGATGGTGTCATGGCCAATGGCAGTGGTTCGCGGTCGGTACTGTACTCGGTCGCGCTTGCATGCCTGGTTGCCTACGTGATGATGTTGTCGAGTGGCAATTTTACCCACGTAAAGCTGGTCAAGATCGGCTTTGAAGGTATGGGTGAGCTGTTGCCACTGGTTACCATCGTGTTGTTTTCGCTGGCGCTTGGTGCCAGTTTGAAGGAACTGGGGACCGGCATATTCATAGCCGGGCTGGTCGGTGAATTTCTGCCGATAACCCTGGTTGTTCCGATGATGTTCCTGGCAGGTGCACTGATTTCGTTTTCTACCGGGACATCCTGGGGTACGTTTGCAATTTTGATTCCCATCGGCGTCCCATTGATCCAGACCCTCGGTTTGCCACCTTCACTGGTTCTCGCCGCTATCCTGGGTGGTGGTATTTTTGGTGATCATTGTTCACCCATCTCGGATACCACGGCTGTTTCTGCGATTGCCTCAGGCTGTGATTTGCTTGAGCACGTGAGAACACAGTTGCCGTATGCGATGGTGGCTGGTGCAATTACTCTATTAATGTATTTTGTGGTGAGTCTCGTCTATTTGTAGGTGGCGCAGACTCAGCCTGTATCTTGAGCATTAAGTTCTTATCAATCTTCCTGGATCAAAGATGGATGCATTTTCAATGACAAAATCAGAATTTAACATCGTCGTTCACCACTCAGGCCGGGGTTTGGTCTGGCGTTGGTTATTGCTATCGGTATGTTTACTGCTATTGGTTGCTGCTCCGACAGGTCAGGCACAGGAACGCGAAGGTATCAGCGAAGCCGATGTGGCCACACTGGCCGGGCGGGCAATGTCTGAGTTCAATGTGCCGGGAATGGCCATAGGCATCATCAAGGCAGACAAGATCCTGCTTGCGGAAGGCTATGGTATTCGTGAAATCGGCGAGCCAGAGTCGGTTGATACACAAACACTGTTCAAGATCGCATCGAACAGCAAGGCATTCACCAGTGCGGCCTTGGCAATACTGGTAGATGATGGGTTGATTGCATGGGATGGCCTGGTGATCGATTACATCCCCGAGTTCCGCATGAAAGATCCCTGGGTGACTGCTAATTTTACGGTGAGGGACCTGTTGACCCACCGCAGCGGTCTGTCGCCATTTAAAGGTGATATGTTGCTCTGGCCGGAACCCAATTCATTCGGCGTCACAGATATCATTCATGCGCTCCGTTATTTTGAACCGGTCAGCAGTTTTCGCACCAGGTATGCCTATGACAACCTGTTGTATATCGTTGCCGGAGAGATTATTCCCAGGGTCAGTGGCAAGACATGGGGTGAGTTTGTCGAGAGCAGGGTCATGCGCCCTGCGGGTATGAATAACTGTTTTGCTGACCAAATCCCAAGGAGAAAGATGAGGAATCTCGCCACACCACATGGTGTGATCGAGGGCGAGTTGAGTGTCATTGAACGCGGACGCATTCCCCGTCAACCGCCTGTATCCGCAGCTGCCGGTGGAGTTATTTGCAGCCTGGATGACATGCTGATCTGGGTCAGAACCCAGTTGAACCATGGAACAACCCTTGATGGTATTGGATTATTCAGTGCCGGACAAAGCCGGGAAATGTGGAAGCCAGTCACACTCAGGAGTGTTAGTGAACGTGACCTGGAAATGAATCGAACACATTTTAAAGCCTACGGTCTTGGTTGGCGCCTGGCCGATGTGCATGGCTTTCTGGAGGTTTCACATACCGGCACGCTTGCCGGAATGAAATCCTATGTCGTGATGATTCCCGAGTTGGATCTGGGTGTGGCGTTGCTGACCAATGGTTCAAGTTCGGCCGCACGTTCAACCGTTATGAATACCATCGTCCGTTCTTTCATGCCGGTTGAAAAGGTGGATTGGATTCAGCTGGTTCTCGATGAACAGGAAGCTGAAGATCAGGCCAGCCAACAGCAAGAGGGGCAGCTTGTGGAAGTGGACGAGCCAGCTACAATTACCAGCGTCCCATGTCAGGTACCCGAACTGTCACTTCTGACGGGTCATTACCGGGATCCATGGTTTGGAGACGTGGTCATTGAGATGAAAGATGGCCAATTGGTCTTTTCTGCAGACAAATCTCCGAAACTCAAGGGTCCCTTACTCCATCATGAAGGAAACCGCTTTGTCATCCGCTGGACCGACAGGTCGCTTGAGGCCGATGCCTGGATTGAGTTTGAATTGGATGAGGATGGGCCGGCTTCTGCCATATCCATGTCCAAACTGGATGGTGGAGATTATGATTTCGAAGACCTGATCCTCACCAGGGTAGAGTGATGAGACCCACAACCGCAACTGTCCGCCTTGCTGACATTGCTCACAATTATGAATTGGCCTGTCGGCTAGCACTGAAATCAAAAAATATCGCCGTGATCAAGGCGAATGCCTACGGGCACGGTATGCTGGAAGTCGCACAGAGTCTGCAGACCAGGGTTCCGGCGTTCGCTGTCGCCCTGGTTGAAGAAGCGGCTCAGCTGAGGAATGCGGGAATCACCCGGCCCATCCTTGTTTTGCAGGGTGCAAATGATGCTGCAGACATTAAAGAGGCTGCCGCCCATGATTTGTGGTTATTGCTGCATCGGCAACAACAGATTGATGAGCTGCTTTCTTCAAAACCTAAAAAGCCTCTCAGGGTCTGGTTAAAACTGGAAACCGGTATGCATCGCTTCGGTCTTGAACCGGCTGTACTTGATCAGGTTTGCACAGACCTTCGTTCATCACCAAGTGTCCAGCAGGGCGTGGTCCTGTGTACACACCTTGCTTGTGCCGATGACCTGGCAGACCCCATGACCCGGCAGCAAGTGAGTTTGATCCGCTCATGCTCCGAAAAACACAATCTTGCCCTGAGTATCGCAAACTCTGCAGGTATTCTGCACTGGCCTGAAACCCACGCCGACTGGAACAGACCGGGTTATATGCTTTATGGAAATTGTCCGACAGGCGTATTTGGCAGCGAGTCATCCCAATTGCGTCCGGTCATGACCATGAGCTCTGAAATTGTCGCCATCCGGAATCTGGAAAAAGGTGAAAGTGTTGGCTATGGTCAGGACTGGGTAGCAAAAAAATCGTCGAAAATTGGTACGATCGCCATCGGTTATGGTGATGGCTATCCACGCCACGCACCCAGCGGTACACCAGTTCTGGTGAACGGCAAGCGCGTACCACTGGTTGGCAGGGTATCAATGGATGCAATCTGTGTTGACCTCACCGAAATAGAGAGCGTCGAAGTAAGTGATCCGGTGGAACTCTGGGGTGAAAGTCTTTATGTCAACGAGGTCGCCGCCGCCGCAGGTACCATTGGCTACGAGCTTCTTGCTGGCTTGACCGGACGTGTTCCACTTCTCTATGAACCATCAGAAACTACTTTGTGAAAGCGTCAATTTATTGACATCAGCAAGGCGTAATTTATGCCTTAATAATTGAGTTGTTTGTACTGGGTTATTTTATACTATTGGGGTTGGGAGTGGCTTCAAAGTATGTTCGATAACTCAACAGATAAGGGGATATAAAAATGACCATATCGACACAAAATTCTGATCAGGATCTCAAATGCACTGCTTGTGGGGCTGACTTACCGGCTGATACTCGATTTTGTGAGCAATGCGGTCAAGCTGTATTGCCCAAATCACCTTCTGAAACAAACACGATGGAACAACGATCTGATAGCCCCCCTGGACAATGGGAAATCAATATTTCTACCTTAAAAAATCCACTGCTCTGGTTTCAACTGGTGATGGTGTCGCTGCTGTCATCCTCGTATCTTTTGCTTCTATTGGTAGGGATTAATTTATTTGAGCGTCACTGGGAAGACATTCCGGCATCACTCAGTATTGGTTTAATTATGGCCGGAGGTTTATTTATAGCTTTTAGTCTGGTTCTGATTTTAATGTACTGGCGGGGCGTACCTACCAAGTATGTATTACAAGATGGTTATATTGAACAACATACACTTGCCAGAGGAAAGAAAGCAGCGGGTCTATTGAGCCTCTTTGGCATACTTTCCGGGAAGAGTGCGGGCTATACGGCAGCAGGAGCCACCCTGTTGGCAAGCTCAAGGGAGGTCATATCGGTTAATTGGAAAGATTCTACAAGCCTGGAAGTATTTCCCGGGCGCAACGAAATCCAGCTTCATAATGAGTGGCGCACGACTATGCAGGTGGTTTGTCCGGAGGAGCAATTTAATAATATTCTTCGCTTTATTCAGCAAAAGACTGAAAAAAACAGACTTCCAGATACTTTAAAACACAACAGGGAAATACCTTTTGCAAAGAAAGTCATACTCAGCATATTTGCGCTGGTTTTTGGCATTTTCTTATTCCCACGCCTACCTATTCATTACGTGGGTGTTTTTGCAATTGCTACGATAATCTTTGCATTTCTGACTTTATGGTCAAGTGGTTTAAAACAACGAATTTTTGGAGGAATTCTTTTACTGTTACCAATAGTAAGTGTTGCTCTCGCTTTTGTTTTTGGAGAAGTAGATATGTCTCGGCAAGGCACTATTTATGCCTTATCAATAGAGTTGCTTATACTGGGTTATTTTATGTTGTTGGGGTTGGGAGTGGCTTCAAAATACGTTCGATAGTTCAACAAGTAAGGTGATAATAAAATGACCATACCGACACAGAATTCTGATCAGGATCTCAAATGCACTGCTTGTGGGGCCGACTTACCGGCTGATGTTCGATTTTGTGAACAATGCGGTCAAGCTGTATTACCCAAATCACCTTTATCCCAGGCTACACCACTCCAATCTGAGTATCTCATTAGCCACATTCCAATGAAATTCCAAGCGGCTACTCTTTCTTATTTCGGGGTCTTGGGATGAATGCTGGCTACTCTAATACTAGTGATTCAGCACAAAGAGTAAAGAACGAAAATCGATACTACACATAATCCGAGAGTATTTTATTAGGGGTAAGATAAGTGAATCAAGTCAGCCCAGCCCAGCCACCCGTAGCACTTCCTTTTGAAAAAACGCCGCCTGCCCGGACATCTCGCACCAGCACATCAAAACGGCCCAAGTTGCTGGCTGTCATGTTTAACCCTGGAGGCCTGAACCAGCAGCAACTATCCACTGTAAAGTGGTCACTGGTATTGCTGATTCCTGGTCTGGCTTTTTCACTGTTTTTTATGCAGACGGGTCTTGATCAGATGAAAGTGGGTCATTTGGATGGCACAGAAATATTTTTATTAACCATATTAGGGCTGTTCTACGGTACCGTTGGCGTTACCTTGATCTCTCTGGTTGCGTGGGCAGGCACGCGGTTATTTGGTGGAAAAACAACAATTGCAAATGCGATTAGATTGTTTGCTCTCGCCTACAGTCCAACTTTGATTTATGTCAGCTTAGGCATTCTTGCAAACTTGATGTTTGACTGGCGCACGACGGTTGCTTTTGGCGTAACAGGTGTGCTCTGGGCAATCGGCCCAATGATTACAAGCTTACGTCGAATGACCGGCGGAAAGACCGGAGTGAGCGTTATTTTAGCGACATTATGTGGCGCATTATTACTGCTGGGTTGGTCAATTTTAGGAGGGGTTTAGGGTGAGTACAACAGCTAAAGATGCTCCTGAACGATCCAGGTCATTCGTCGCATTACTTTGCTTTGCGGCTCTGGCTAGCCTGGTCGTGATTGAAACAGAAGATTCGACAATCATTGTGACTGTTCTTCTAGGTGGGGTATTTTTAGGGTTTGTTATGCTGGTTCTTTTTGGCTGGATGCTATCTTTATTCAACTCCCGGATCAAAAAGAAGTACGGTCGAAAATCAATACGCTGGATTGTTAATCGGGGCTTTCTACTATTACTCCCTTTTACGGTTCTGGCACTCATTGCAACAATAGAGCTGGGCTGGGAAGCCGCCGCCGCCTTTGCATCTGCCGGGATTATGACTTCCAGTACAGCCATTGGTGTGGAACTGACACGTTTAGGTAGTGGCAAAATTCGAAGTACTTTATTGCCAGCTATTGGTGGGATAGCCATGACATCTATCTGGATGTTAGTCATTTCAGGCCTGGCAGTGGCATTAAGGGGATGAAGCTGCAATGAAACGATCATTATTCATTCTGTATACAATGTTCTTTTTTGTGTTTGTGAATGTTGCCCATGCTAAACGTGGCGGCACTATTGTTGTTTCCGAAAACGACCCTTCTATTCAAGTGCAGTATGAACAGCCTCCAAATGGCTGGGTCTCAAAAGGTACAGATGCGCATTCTTGGATATTGTTCAAAAACATAGGATATTTGCCCAACCAAACTGATGACGTGACTGAACTAAGCGAAAAGTTCCACTACGATATGTCCTGGGAGAGTGAGTATGACTATGTAGATATAGATTATGGTTACATCCAACATGTAGATATTAATCTAAGAACTGACATTAATGGAGGAGGACTAAGCGAAAATAGATTGCGGAATTATCTGCAAACTACTATGCCGGGCCTCGAATTCCTGGAACGAAAATTTAAGCTTGACGGCTATGACGGTCTAGAATTCTTCTCTGTTGTGTATGACACCACTCACCAAATCAACCCGCCACATGGCGTCTGGGATCCCCCCTTTTCAAAGCTAGATCGTTACATTTTGCTTAATTTGACTGACACACAATCTCTTCTGATAAAAGTGAGTGGATACGCATCGGTTCATTGGGAAGGAGAAAGTATTTCTACTCATACTAGACGAGACGCGATAAAAGAGAAAAGGGATGAATTTGATCAAATAGCGCTTTCTGGCTTTGAGAAGCTCATTGCTGAAGTTGATCAAATATTAAATGAGTTTCAGATTGAGGTGGATGGTAAACAACCGAGGGGAAAGGAAGAGGAAAGCCAAGAGAAGGGTACTGTCTGGGAATTAATGAGTACAGATGTTCGTTTATATGACAATCCCGGTGAGTTGGGGAAAACTAATCCCTTTGGCGACGCTCGTATAACTAATTCTGGTACCTGGTCACAGCCGCCGCAGTTTCTATATCCAGGAGAAACAGATTCTCTATTTTTTTGGTTGGAAGAGGACTCGGTTAACCAGTTCATAGACGGCAGAAAAATCAGTAGCAACAATGACGTCACCAAGGTGGAAATAGAGGGGCAGGACTGGAAAGTCCCGGTTGGAAATCCGGGAGATAAGTTGGCGCTAACTTTTTCTGTCAGAGCGGCCGATGATAGTGATGCTGGCACGGTCGTATTCTTTTATAATTTTAAGACCTATACCAAAACCGATAAAGTCGACGGGGATGAAGTCGATGACACCGACGGCTTTGGTACAGACGAAGAGGGTTTTGAAGACCTTCTGGACGAGTTTCCTGGACTGGGAGATATCGGCCCCATCCCCGGTCCAGATACTATTAAGCAGGCACTTGCTGGTGTGGTGGCCCCCGCAATCCTTATTGCAATTCTCTCAGCACTTGGACAACTGGGTGGTTCCGCGCCCGGGACGGGCGGGGGATCTCCTGTTCCTCCTAACCAATCTCCGAATATGACGCTCACGGATGCTCTTGGGCGGGATCATGAGTACGAATGGAGTCCCGATGACGGCGGTTATATCAACCCTGAAACGGGTGGCATGCTCGATCCTACATTATGGGAAGAATACAACAGTGGATTGGCTGCCAATCAAGCATTCAACGAACGGCAGCGAGAGAAGATTGCCCAGAGGGATACAGATTTTGATCGGCAAGTAGATAAGCTCCTCGAGAGGGAGAAGCAACGCGAAATATTAATGAAGGACCTGGAGGCCCTTAAGAAGTCGGGTTACCGTTTAGGTCCAGATGGAGGCCGGGCTTCGGTCCATGCTGACAAGCTCCTGGTAGAAGCCCGTCGTGGCGAACCCGTCTCTTCAAAACAGGTTGCTGCAGTTAAACGTTTCATACGAGATCGTGAAGCAGGTCGTACAGAGGTTGAATCCGATCGACAAATTGCGTCTGAACTGGATCTGGATATTGTTAAGGAGACCTTTCAAGGCAGCGTTCGTACTGCGATTACAGCCAAGAATCCAGATGGCACAATCAGCTGGCCGGCGATGGTCACGAGAATTGGCATTGCCATAAAAACCGGGGGTGCCTCTGAATATGTCATGATTCCAGCCGAGTCCGGCTATATCGTTAAAGATTGCATGGATCAAGGTGCCTCTGTGGGTGAGGCCGTCGCAACCGCTGGAGTAGTTGCAGTTGCTAGTGCCGTGGCAGGCAAAGTGATTGCCGGTGGTCTTGGTGTGGTTGCCAAGGGGGCCGGGTGGGCTGCCCGGGGTGCTGCAAAGGCGGCTGGAAAATACCTTCCAGCCACATCATCCGCCGCCAAACAGGCGGCTAAATGGTTAGGGAAAGGGGTCGCTGGATTAGGAAAAGAGTTTAAGCAAGTAGGGAAATTTGCAAAAGACGGTGCAAGGGCGGGCGCTAAGAAAGTCGGTCTTGGAGGTACACGCATGGTCGCTAAACAATCTGCCCGTTCGACGTTGACGCTGACCCAGAAAAAACTGCAACAGACCTTTACCAAAGCCGTAGCTGAGGGAGATGAGCAGGCACTCATTGGTTTGTATAAAAATGGTGGAATGAGAAAGTTGGCCGCTTTAGAAAGAGCCGGGCATATGAACGCTACTCAGGTTAAGGCGGCCAATACCATCATGAGTCGGAACATGAAACAAGCGATCAGGGAAGGCACGGAAAGCTCAGTCGAACGTTTTGAGCGTAAGACCGGGTACAAGATAAAAGAGGTATTGCTAGGTGATTCCGGCTCCAGTGCTAAAGGTACGGCCCGTTCTATACTCACGGACTATGACCGCACCGTCATTGCTTCCTTTGACGATGACGTTTTAGACGAATACGCCAGGAAAAAGGGTCTAACCATTCACCATAAATCTGTAAAAAAATACGCTGAACTAAATAAAATGACTCCAGCTAATGCCAGACTGCACATAGCGGAAAAGGACTTGTCTAAGAAGTTTGTGGAAACACATTCCAAGGAGGTGGGTCTCTCGGTACAAAGAAAGTTAGGGGTTAATGCCGCTAAAGATTTAGATTATGCCGCCTACAATGGGATTGGTTCCGGCGCGGGACCGACAGATAGTTATCCTTTAGGTTTTACCAACGCCCGCCAATCCATTCTCGGCACAGGAACCCGTACCTATCGAGCTGCCAATGGCCAATTACGCACTCATGTCGTTTCCGGGGACACTATTGTGGATGCGAATGCATTCAAATCAGACCCTTACTTTAAATCTGCCAAGATGCCTGCAAAGTTAGCCCCAGCCCCCACACGCATTGTGAAGGAAGAAATGCCTGCTCTACTCAAGCAGCAAGTTCAATCAGCAGCTAGTCATCGCGATGCCAAATCATTAGCCAAGGCGGTGGGAAGAGCAAACTATGTTGCTCAAAGAGCGAAACTGAAAACCAACCCGGGATTAAGCCGGGTTGCGAAACAAATTTTCGACAATCCACAGAAAATGAAAACGATCTTGCAACAAAATGGGCTCAGTGAAGTCCAATTTGTCACGCAATCCAGACAACTTATCAACAACCTCGCAGACCAGCTTGGTTAATGCTTTTGAGGGTTTATTATGCGTATTGATGAAACTGATTTTATTCTAACTGAGCCGGAAATGAGCGCGCTTGCTGCTAATTTTAAGCCGGCTGTTAACCGGTTTTCTGTACTACCTGAATTAGAGGTAGAAACGAGTGTGCAGAAAGCAATATCAGCTGCTTTCAAAGAATTACCCAAGTCTGACCAATCCCGCCTGGAAAGCATCATTACTGTACTCTCTTCACCGCTTCGACTCGTGAATATGAATTACACGGTCGCAGATGAATCTATTAGCCGCCAGGTATTAGCTTGGCCCCTGTCCCCCCGAGAGGAGTTGGTTTTTCTGGCAGGCAATGGAGTGGAATGGCGTGTCGGCACAAGATCAATATTTCTGATTCAAACAATAATTCAAGGTGTTCTGGCAGCTGGCGATACCCTGCGGCGAGAGCCACTCAACCAGTCCTTATCCACAGTCGCAGTCATTACGTTATTGGCAATGCTGGATCAACTGCGTTATGCCAGACTTCACTCTCAGCTTCTACATGAGGAGCCCATTGAAAGTGTCGCCGTTTTTGAGTTACTGGCAAGGGTTGAGGAATCTGAGACAGAAGATTTTCGATGGTCACTACCATTCGTTGAGAAAGGCTTGCCGCTTGAGTTTACCTCCATGATCAGCGAACAGAATGTAACCGATGGATTACAAGAGTTAATTCAAACGGGTCTTGTGCAAGCATTGGATGATACCGTGCCCGCTACTCTCTACGCTTTGACTCCAGAGGGAAAGGTTATTGCCGACACTGTGTTGCATGATGTCAGCAAGCTACTGCTAACTTTTAGTGATGCGATGGAAGAGGGTGAAACAGGGCATGACGTGATGTTCTTTGTTCGTGGAAGCCTTGGTTTATTCTTATTTATGATGTCTGGAGAAACAGGCGTAATCACAGGAATGGACGGCGAACAGTTGAAAAGCTTTCTGGAGGAGATATTCATACCTCCTCCCGAAGAAGCTGTCGCAGCCCTTAAATTGACTCAGACAGCTGATACAACCAGTGTGATTGAGCCTTTAAAGACGCAACAAGAATCTGCCCCGAAGCCAGGGAAAATATGCCAATCTTGCCAGAACCCTATCAGTGATAAAGCCAAGTTTTGCGGGGCCTGTGGTAAGCCAGTGGATTAAAATGTAGGGTGGGTAACTTGTTACCCACGTATTACGTTACCCACGTATTACGTTACCCACGTATTACGTTACCCACGTATTAAGTTACCCACGAATTAAAGAGTCCAGTTAAGATGACAGCAAAAGAAACAGCAAGGCAACCGCTTCGCGTGATGGTGCTGGGCGTGGGGTCTTTCAGTCAATCTGTTCTTAAACTGCTCCGTGAAGACGGTGCAGAAGTTCATGCGTATCTCACTAGGGATTACGCACATTATCCACCCTCGGTTGAAGCCCCCACCTACTTGCCCGAAATTCATCCCAATCCAAATGATTTAATCAGGGAACTCGAAATTGATTTCGTGATTCCCATGTCAATTGACTGGCATGATGCCGATTGGGCCGCTGAATTGATCGAGAACAAAACACCTATCCTGTCCCCATACGGTGAAGGTATGCGGCTTGAACGGGAACGTGATTTTGGCAGGGTTTTAAGCGAAAAGTATGGTATGCGTTTTCCAGTATCCCATGTTGCACAAAACAAGCTTGATGCACAACAAATTCTGCAAGATCATCCCAATGCCTATGTCATCAAGAATCCGCTGTGCTCTCCAACCAGCCCCGTACACACGATCATTTGCGAAACCGTCGAGGACACTCGCAGTTGGCTCGATCGGCTGGATTATGCAGAAGGTGTGTTTTTACAGGAGTATTTAGGACCACGTGAGGCGGGTCACATCGCTTTCGTGAGTGGTGGCGAAATTTATTCCTTAGTCACAAACCAGGAATACAAACGTGCATTCAATGGCAACATGGGCATTATTGCCGGAGCGCCATTGGGTGGCCTGGCTGAGCAGGATCCTGATGATAAATACGGACTTGCCAAAGAACTTCTACACCCCCTGTTGCCCTGGTTTCGAGAAACAAACTTCCATGGCCCCGTGCAAGTCACCGCCTGCAAACGCGACGGTAAGTGGTTTGTCGTTGAATACAATGTGCGGTTGGGTGTGACATGTACACCGCTCATTCTCGGAATGCTGGAAAGTCCGTTAGAAACAGTTCATAGGGTCGTCAATAACAAGCCTTTGGATTTGAAGTTCCGCAAAGACAGGCCATTTGCCTGCTCCCTGACCCTTGCTGGATTTGGTTACCCCTATATCGAGGTGACCGGCCCAAAACTGCCTGTGGAATTGATAGAACCGCTTAGCTGCGATTTATGGTGGAATGAAGTTGATGCCGATAAAAACGATAAATTATTCATGACCGGGCACCGTATTGCCGATTTCGTTGCGTTCGGGGACAATGTAAAAGAAGCTGTTGCGAAAGCCTATGAGAACATCAGGAAAGTGCGCTGCCTGAGTAGTTACTATCGCACTGACGTTGGTGACACGAAGTGGCCGCCGGGTATGCCCTGAGAGTTTTGCTTGCTGCCTGTTTTGCCAAAAAATGACTGATACCGGAGTTAATACTTCCGGGGGGCTCACCGGGGGTATAATTTAGGTATGCGAATCGTTTTTTCAGAGCACCATTCAGACTATCCGAACTATATTTTTCCATATGCGATATGGGGATTTCCCGACGAGGGGGAAACCGCAGCAAAAATGTTTGCTCATGGCTTCCTTCCCGCTTCAAAGGATATGGACCGTTTCTATCTTTGCCGGCATGTGCGTGTGAATTTGGAGAATTTTGAAGCTTCTTCTGAAAACAGACGAATCTTGAGAAAAGGGCAGGGCATCTCGGTAGAACTGGTCCCGAGAGAGTCCTTTGACTATACCAGGCAACGTCGTACCGCTTACAAAAACTACGCCGATATCAAATTTGGAAAAGACGTGATGACTTACAAACGTCTCGACAGCTTGTTCGGCTCAAAAATGATCACACATTGTCTTGTCTTTACTGATGAATCCAAGGGGCACGAAGTCGGTACCGTGACGCTGTATTTAGAACCCGGGAACCTGGCGTTCTATTACTATGCTTTTTACGATCTGAATTATTACGCCCGAAATCTGGGAATGTATATGATGACTTCAACAGTTCAGTTCTTTTCAGAAGCCGACTATAAATACATCTATCTGGGATCCTGTTACAACAAAAATGCACTCTATAAAACCCAATTTAGTGGTGCAGAGTTTTTCAATGGATTTGGCTGGTCCGGGGACATTAAAGAGCTGAAATATTTGATCAAACGGGATCATCCGGGTGTCGAGCATCATTTGCTTGAAACGCCCGAGTATTGCAAAAAGTTTTACCAAGACGACCCCGAAATATTCAAGGCTTTGACACCGTTCCAAATCAAATAACCGACTCGCGATTACGCGCAAGGGTTTCTGTGATTTTTACCTGACCCTCTTGATGTTATACATCAGGTCGACGTAGCTTGACTCCCTGGTTCCATACAAAGGGATAAGGGGCGTGACCGAGACACTATTGAGGGTTCCCTCGTAATAGTCGCCATTGTCATCCATGTATCGAAATACCGACACATCGTGGATAACATAAGGTTCACCATCTACGTTGCCGATGTACATCAGCACATGACCCGGTACATAGATGAGGTCGCCAATATCCATATTTTTGAGGGCCTGCAACTTTTCTTCCTGCGTGCTTTCTGCGCTGAATCGGGTGTTCTCTCCGAATGCTGCAGTACCTTGTTGTCCGGTGTTACGTGGCATATAAATACCGAATGATTTGTAAACCTCCATCACGAAACCGGTGCAATCCCGTGCATTGTAGGAATGTCCCCAGCCATACCGCTCACCGAGGAATTTGAATGCCTGCCGGATGATGTTATCCCTCGTGAAAGGGATAAATCCGTGGTTGACGTCCTGGTTGCGTGCAATGAGTGCCTGCTTCAATTCCAGATTGCCTTCAGGGCTTCTCACCGGTAGCAAAACCGTGTGGCTTGTGTAGGGGTTCTGACCATAGAGATTGTTACTGATGTCACCTGGATCAGCCAGGGGGACGCGTATGCCCATATCGAGCTGCTGTTCTGACAGGGCAGGGATCTCGGGATTGAAAGACGTCAAGACTTTGTCCCCGGTTATAACCAGAAAATGACTGGAGTTTTTGTATTGCAGGATTTCTTTGCGATCACCGATCGCAATGTTTTCGCGCCTTACCCAGGACGTGTAGTTGTATGACTGCACAAAAGCCCAGTTTTTGTCTGCACTGATATGCAGTACGGCGAGGGCATCGCCCGGAAACAAGCCATTTTCCTGAAAGCGATCGAGGTTCTGGTTTTTCTTTTTCCTGTAAAAGCTGTCATCTGTGGGGTAAGTGCGCATATCCGAGCGGTTGACTACCAGGGCGAAGTGAACCTCAACGAATTCAGGAATGCTTTCCAGTCCAAGATTGGCGGTGTATTTTTGGTAACCCTCCGTACTCAGTGTTTCGCCGTCGGGGCTATACAACGGTGATTTGTTGGGTTTGCTGATGCCAAGAATTGCCTTTTTTACACTAAGCCCTGACAACTCTTCCGGGTAAATCGCCAGATCCACCATATGCTGGTCCGTGGAAAAAATTTCTTTTTTGAACCCCGCAATTTCCCCCGGACTTTTTATGACCTGGTCGGCATTTTTTGTTTGCTTTACCCAATAATTTGCTGATAAATGCATTTCGTTGATTCCGATGACATCAGTGGACCAGGCCGCTGCTTGTTGATTATTCTCTCGTGCAGGTAGTTCGGTGCAGAATGCACTTAGAAGTAAACCGCATAAAATTAGTTTGCTTATTCGCATCGACAATTAGTGGAAAAGAATGCCTTAGAGTGAGGGGAATAATTTATTCTAAAGGTGTAGGATGAGCACTGCAAATTAATATATCGCAGGCATGAACAATAAGAGATTCCGCCAGATGACAGAACAGATAAAACCCCAAAAGTTGATGCCAAAAGCCAGGATAGGCATTGTTAGCCCGGCCTTTTGGATGGAGGAGGCTCGTATACAACGTGCGGTCGGTGTCTTTGAAGGCCTGGGGTATGAAATGGTCCTGGGAAAAAGCACGTGCCTGCAAGAAAACCGGTTTGCCGGTTCTCCGCAGGAACGGGCTGAAGACATCATGGCGATGTTTAAGGATCCATCGATCGATGCGATCATCTGTGCAAGGGGTGGTTATGGTGGAAACCATGTATTGCCATTACTGGACTACGACATCATTCGCCAGAATCCAAAAATCTTCATCGGTTATAGCGATATCACCGGTTTTATCACCTCGTTTGCGCAGAAATCCGGATTGATCAGCTTTCACGGACCGATGTTAAGCACCTATGGGAAAGAGACGGTTCAATATAATCTTGATACTTTCCACCAGGTACTGTCAGGTCAGGATGACATCCGGGTCATGTCGACCGAAGCCTGTCAGGCGCGTTGTCTCAAGCCGGGAGTTGCCAGTGGTCCACTCTGGGGTGGAAATCTATCCCTGGTGAATGAAAGACTGGGTACGCCGGATCAGATCGATACCGAGGGATCGATTCTGCTGTTAGAGGATATCGATGAAAGACTGTATGCCTTTGACCGCATGATGCTGCATCTGAAGCGTAGTGGAAGCCTGGATCATATCAAGGGGCTTATTATCGGTGAGATGTTGGAAATGGGCGATAGTGAAGTTCCGTTCGGAAAGACCACCGATGAAATCGTGTTGGACATATGTAGCGATCTGGATATCCCCATCGTGAGCAATTTTCCCTGCGGACATGGTGAATACCAGGCCACGCTACCAGTCTCGCATAAAGTGGAAATTCATGTGGATGAGAAGGATTGCTATATTGTGATCCCTGAGTCACCGGTTATGTGACGAGGTTTGAATAAGAAGAGCAGGGCTGCCCCTGGTTTCTGTTGAGGATGATAAATGCTTAATTACATCTGGTTCGGAATGATGCTCATCAGTGTCATTGCGGGCATATTCACCGGTAATATCGATGCGGTCACTGAAGCTGCCATCAACATGGCCAAGGTCGCAGTTGAAATATCCATCGGACTGATTGGAATCATGGCTTTGTGGCTCGGAATCATGAAGATCGCCGAGGCATCGGGTCTGATAAGAATTATCGCCAGGGGCTTAAAACCCATCACCATCCGGCTGTTTCCCGATGTGCCTGAAGATCATCCTGCCATCGGCTCAATCGTCCTTAACATGGCGGCCAATTTGATGGGGCTTGGAAATGCAGCAACACCGTTGGGTCTCAAGGCCATGGAGGAACTGCAGGAACTCAATCCGAATAAAGACACGGCAACCAATGCCATGGTCATGTTCCTGGCGATCAATACGTCCAGTGTCCAGTTAATCGTTCCGGCAACTGTCGTCGCGTTGATGGGAGCGACAGCCAGCCAAATCTTTCTAACCACCATACTGGCTACTTCAGCCTCGACCATTACTGCCATTGTCATAGTCAAGATACTCGAGAAAATGAAGCGATTTTCAGTAGAGAACGCATCATGATCGAGTCTATCGTAGGAGGTCTCAACTCAGGGGCAAAATACATTATTCCGCTTTTGCTGGTGGGTATACCTTTTTATGCACTGGCTGTTAAAAAGGTTAAAGTTTATGAAGTATTTGTCGAAGGCGCGAAGGATGGGTTCACCATTGCGGTAAGGATTATCCCCTACCTGGTCGCCATACTGGTGGCCGTCGGTATGTTCCGGGCATCGGGTGCACTGGATCTTTTGTTGAATTTCCTCGCGCCAGTACTGAATTTCATCGGCTTTCCTCCCGAAAACCTGCCACTGGCCTTGATGCGCCCCTTGTCCGGCAGCGGTTCGCTTGGCCTGCTGACCGACCTGGTCAATGAATATGGCGCGGATTCGATGTTCGCAAAAATTGGCGCGACGATGTTTGGTTCCTCGGAGACAACCTTCTATGTGTTGGCGGTGTATTTTGGCTCCGTCGGCATTACCCGTAGTCGTCATGCCCTTGCTGCCGGCTTGACCGCCGATGCAGTAGGTGCACTCGCCGCCGTGTTTTTCTGTAAATTACTGCTCACATAATAAATGATCACATCCCCCTTCGCTTATGTTGCTATTTTGCTTTTTATCGCTGGATG
>CBDTVF010000002.1:0-28077 GCA_965363775.1 uncultured Gammaproteobacteria bacterium | reverse complement strand
GTTACAGGAACAATTCAACCTCAGAATGCAAAAAGGAATGGGTCAAATGACCAACGTCAATGAACTGCGTCGGGTGCGTCGTGATATAGCACGCGTAAAGACAGTCATGACAGAAAATACACAGAAAGGTAATGCGTCATGAGCACAACAGCAGAGATCAAGCGTACCCAGGTCGGTCGGGTTGTCAGCAATAAAATGGACAAAAGTGTGACCGTGCTATTGGAGCGTCAAATCAAACATGCGCTGTATGGTAAATATATCAAGCGTTCCACCAAGGTTCGTGCGCACGATGAAGAAAACAGTTGTGGTGAAGGCGACAAAGTGATGATCGCAGAGTGCCGTCCTCTTTCAAAGTCAAAGAGCTGGCGGGTAATTGAGATTCTGGAGCGGGCACAATAGCCCGACCATCGGGTTAAGCCGGAGAATGCTAAAATGATTCAGATGCAATCCATGTTGACTGCCGCAGATAACAGCGGTGCACGCCGGGTTATGTGTATCAAAGTGCTGGGTGGTTCCAAACGGCGTTACGCACGTATTGGCGACATCATCAAGGTGTCAGTCAAAGATGCGATACCGCGCGGTAAAGTAAAAAAAGGTGAGGTATACGATGCCGTCGTTGTTCGTACAAGAAGTGGTGTGCGTCGCAACGATGGTTCATTGATTCGGTTTGACGGGAATGCAGCAGTGTTACTGACTCCGAAAATGGAACCAATTGGTACCCGTATTTTTGGACCGGTGACGCGTGAATTGCGCACAGAACGGTTTATGAAGATTGTCTCGCTTGCACCTGAAGTGCTTTGAGCGGGAGGAGTAACAGATGAGACGCATAAATAAAGGTGATGAAGTTATCGTCACAACAGGGCGCAGCAAAGGTACCCGGGGTCATGTACTCCAGGTTCTGGATGCAAAGCGTTTGCTGATTGAAAACGTGAATATGGTTAAACGCCATACAAAACCTGATCCGGGTCGTAACAAGCCGGGCGGTATTGTTGAAAGGGAAGCGCCTATTCATGTCTCCAACGTGGCTATGTTTAATCCTGCGACCGGCAAGGCCGACCGTGTGGGTTTTAAATCACTGGAAGACGGCAACAAGGTGCGTATTTTTAAATCCACCGGCGAAGCCGTTGATATCTAGAGATCATTAAAATGTCGAGATTACAAACACATTACAAAGATACACTCATTTCACAATTGATGGGTAAGCTTGAGCTTAAAAACATCATGGAAGTGCCGAAAATCACAAAGGTTACGTTGAATATGGGTGTTGGTGAAGCCACAACTGATAAAAAAGTGATGGCGCATGCGACCGGGGATATGACGGTAATCGCGGGCCAGAAACCGATTGTTATCAATGCCCGTAAATCCGTGGCCACATTCAAAATTCGTGATGGCTGGCCGGTTGGTTGCAAGGTCACACTACGTCGTGAACGTATGTACGAGTTCCTGGATCGCCTGGTGAATATTTCCATTCCGCGTATTCGGGATTTCCGTGGCTTGAATCGCAAGTCCTTTGACGGACGCGGTAATTACAGTTTCGGTATCACGGAACAGATTATGTTCCCGGAAATCGACTTTGACAAAATTGACACGATTCGCGGTATGGATATCACCATCACCACGACGGCAAGAACCGATTCGGAAGGACTGGCGTTGTTACAGGCGTTCAACTTCCCTTTCAAGGATAAATAGGTAAGGACCCCAGCATGGCAAAAGTATCCATGATAAATCGCGAAAAGCGACGTACGAAACTTGTAAAGAAATATGTGAACAAGCGTACTGAACTCAAAGTGATCGTTGCGGACCCGGAAGTCGGGTTTGAAGAAAAACAGCAGGCAATGTTTGCGTTGCAGAAGTTACCGCGCGACTCCAGCCCGGTACGTCAGCGAAACCGTTGTCAGATTACCGGTCGTCCACGCGGTTTCTACCGCAAATTTGGACTGTCCCGTAACAAGCTTCGCGAAGCAACCATGCGCGGTGATGTGCCGGGCTTGAGAAAGGCCAGCTGGTAACAGATAACAAGCGGTTCTTTGAACTGGCTTTAATTCGAAACAGGTATTTAATCATGAGTATGAGTGACCCGATTGCCGACATGCTGACCCGCATTAGAAATGCACAATCAGCCAATAAAGTTCAGGTAAGTATGCCGAACTCGAAAGTCAAAGTAGGTATAGCCTCCGTGTTAAAGGAAGAGGGATACATTACTGACTTCCGCGTGGATGAGAACAACGGTAAGCCAAATCTCGAAGTTACGCTTAAGTACTTCGAAGGTCGCGGTGTTATCGATTCGATCAAGCGCGCCAGTCGTCCCGGCCTCAGAATCTATCGCCGCAAAGATGAATTGCCGCGTGTTCTTGATGGACTTGGTGTTGCAATTATAAGTACTTCTCGTGGCTTCATGACTGACGCGGCAGCGCGGTCCGCTGGTCACGGCGGCGAAATCATTTGTTTCGTGGCCTAGTGCCTGTTGATTATTAGGAGACCACAATGTCACGCGTAGCAAAGAATCCGATCAAACTGCCAGCCGGTGTTGATATCAACATCAAAGGTTCGCAGTTGAATGTGAAAGGCCCCAAAGGCAGTCTCGATTTGGAACTGCACCCTCATATCAGTTTTGATGTGAACGATGGTGAGTACCTGGTAAAGCCGGAAAGCGACAAAGATCTCGCCATGGCCGGAACATTCAGAGCATTGGTTAACAATATGGTGACCGGTGTAAGCACAGGTTTTCAGAAAAAACTGCAACTGGTTGGCGTGGGTTACCGCGCGCAACTCCAGGGCAATAAGTTAAACCTTGCTTTGGGCTTTTCTCACCCGGTTGTTCACGTTGCACCCGAAGGTATTACGATTGAAACACCTTCGCAAACAGAAATAATTATCAGCGGCTGCGACAAGCAGAAAGTTGGCCAGGTCGCTGCAGAGATTCGTTCATATCGTCCACCTGAGCCTTATAAAGGAAAGGGTGTACGTTATGCCGATGAGCGTGTTGTCAGGAAGGAAGCCAAAAAGGCTTAATTAACAATCTTTAATCGGGCCGGGCGCAAAAGATCCGGTTTGCTTAAGAGGAATGAGTAATGGATAAGAAAACAGCACGTTTGCGCAGAGCGAAGAAAACCCGCTCACATATACGCCGTTTGGGTGTGCCACGTTTGACCGTGCACCGTAGTGGCCGTCACATCTACGCGCAAATTATTGCAGCAGAAGGTGGCACTGTTATAGCAGCAGCTTCAACAGTGCAAAAGGATTTACGGGCTGGTTTGTCCAGCACCAGTAATAAGGATGCTGCCAAAGCAGTCGGTAAGGCAGTCGCCGAAAAGGCCGTGGCTGCAGGCATATCAGCTGTAGCGTTTGATCGCTCTGGCTACCGTTATCACGGTAGGGTTGCAGAGTTGGCTGATGCCGCGCGCGAAGGCGGACTTAAGTTTTAGTTCGCCCCACTGAAGAATCAGGAAGCAGGTAAAAAAATGTCGAGAATGGACAGAGATAATGGCGACGGGATGCTGGAAAAGCTGGTAGCCGTCAATCGAGTTGCCAAAGTTGTAAAAGGTGGACGTGTGTTCGGCTTTACGGCACTGAGTGTTGTTGGTGATGGTAATGGCAAGGTTGGATTTGGTTATGGAAAGGCCAAGGAAGTACCGGTCGCAATCCAGAAATCAATGGAAAAAGCACGTCGTGACATGGTGACGATATCGCTTAAGGATGGCACTTTGTGGCACCCGATAAAATCAAGCCACAGTGGATCAAGAATCTACATGCAACCTGCCTCTGAAGGTACTGGCGTAATCGCCGGTGGCGCAATGCGAGCCGTACTGGAAACAGTTGGTGTTCGTGATGTACTTGCAAAAAGTGTCGGATCCAACACACCGATCAACCTGGTAAGGGCAACCATCAAGGGTCTTAAATCCATGGTTAACCCGGAGTCAATTGCTGCCAAACGTGGCAAGACAGTTGATGAAATCATGGCGAACCACAGCTGAGCAGAACAATGGCAAAGAAAGAACAGATAAATGTGACACTGGTACGCTCACCCATTGGTGCGCAGCCAAAACACAGAGAATGCGTACGTGGCCTCGGTCTTAAACGCATGCATCAGACCGTGACCCTGGAAGATACGCCTTCCGTGCGCGGTATGGTTAACAAAGTTTATTACATGGTACGAGTGGAAGAGGTCTGAACAGCTTCTGCGAGCCTGTTTAAAAGGAAAGTACAGACATGAAATTGAATACAATAAGCCCGGCTGAGGGCAGCAAAAAGAACCGCAAACGTGTTGGCCGTGGTATTGGCTCAACTGACGGTAAAACTGCGGGTCGTGGCCATAAGGGTCAGAAAGCCCGTTCCGGTGGCTCACCCAAGATCGGTTTTGAAGGTGGTCAGATGCCTTTACAGAGGCGTTTGCCAAAACGTGGTTTTGCCTCGAAGACTGCAAGATATAACGCGGAAGTTCGTCTTTATCATATCGCAGCCATGGATGCTGACGTCATTGATATTGAAACGCTGAAGAGTGCAGGTATCGTCAAGCACGATGCCAAGAAAGTAAAAGTTATTAACACGGGTGAAGTCGGTCGTGCAGTGACACTGAAAGGCCTGGCAGTAACCAAAGGCGCCAAAGCGGCAATTGAAGCAGCAGGCGGAAAGGTCGAATAATGGCGAAGACGCCCTCACAAGTAGCGGATACGTTAGGTGGCATCGGTCGGTTGACCGAGCTGCGTCAGCGTTTGCTGTTCGTGTTTGCGGCACTGATTGTGTATCGCATCGGTACCTTTATCCCGGTTCCCGGTGTAAATCCACAGGCGTTGTTGTCGTTCATGAATTCGCAACAGGGAACCATCATTGATGTGTTCAACCTGTTTACCGGTGGTGCTCTGGAACGATTTTCATTGTTCGCCCTGGGTGTTATGCCATACATCTCTGCATCGATCATCATGCAGTTAATGAGCAGCGCGGTACCCCAGTTACAGCAGTTGAAGAAAGAAGGATCCAGTGGTCGTCAGAAAATTACTCAATACACACGTATATTTACCGTGATATTGGCAGCTTTCCAGGCGGGTAGTGTCGCATTTGCCTTGCAGAGCCAGGGTTCTATGGTGTTTTCTCCGGGGTACGGGTTCATATTCACCGCGGTGATAACCCTGACGGCGGGTACATTGTTTTTAATGTGGCTTGGCGAGCAGATCACCGAGCGTGGTGTGGGTAACGGTATTTCGTTAATCATCTTCGCCGGTATTGTTGCAGGATTGCCACGGGCAATTGCTGGAACACTTGAACTGGTCAATACCGGTCAATTAAGTATACCGGCCACGTTGATCATCCTGTTGCTGGTTATTGGTGTCGTTTACTTTATCGTTAAAGTCGAACGCGGACAGCGGCGTATTACGGTTAATTATGCACAGCGTCAAGGACGTGTCGCATACCAGAACCAGGCAACGCATTTACCATTGAAACTGAATATGTCTGGTGTAATTCCAGCCATTTTTGCTTCGAGCCTGGTTATATTCCCGTCTACATTGGCGACATGGTTTTCAACATCGGAAAACCTTGGGTGGTTAACGGACGTCTCGGCGGCGTTAACACCGGGTAATCTGCCCTATACGCTTCTGTATTCAGGTTTAATCATATTTTTCTGTTTCTTCTATACCGCATTGGTATTTAATTCGAAGGAAACAGCAGACAATCTGAAGAAGTCCGGTGCATTTATTCCCGGAATTCGCCCAGGTCGTCATACAGCCGATTATATTGATAATGTACTAACCAGGTTAACGATGGTTGGTTCTTTATACCTGGTGGCAGTGTGTCTGTTACCGGATATTCTCAGGGTCGTTTGGGCGGTGCCATTCTATTTTGGTGGTACTTCGGTATTGATCGTTGTGGTTGTTATCATGGACTTTATTGCCCAGGTGCAGGCACATTTGATATCGCACAAATATGACAACCTGATGAAGAAGGCAAACTTGAAGTCCTATGGACGTTCAGGTGTGGTACGCAAATAAAAGAATTTTCGAGGTCATGGCCAAGGTCATGTAGTTTGTTGGCGGGATGCGCCAGACCGGTTCGCCGGAACAGCGTCACCGCCTTTGTTATCTAAGGAGAGCTGCAATGAAGGTGCAAGCTTCAGTAAAAAAGATTTGCCGGAATTGCAAGATTGTTCGACGCAGGGGCGTGGTATTCGTCATCTGCTCTGACAAGAAGCATAAGCAAAGACAAGGCTGAATCAATTCGCCATTAAGTGAATTGCAGCTTTTACCGGATAAGCTGATTCGATATAATGTACTGTTTACGTTAAGCAGTACCAACAGTAGGAGTACGTAGTATGGCTCGCATAGCGGGAGTCAACATACCAGATCAGAAGCACGCATGGGTTGCGTTGACCACAATTTACGGGGTCGGACGCACACGGGCCTTACAGATTTGCGAGGCAGCCAAAGTGGTGCCTGGCACAAAAATGAGAGACCTCACAGAGTCTGAAGTCGAGGGTATTCGCTCCGAAGTGGCAAAACTCGCCGTTGAAGGTGATTTGCGACGTGAAGTAGCAATGAATATCAAACGACTGATGGATCTCGGTTGTTATCGTGGTCTGCGCCATCGCCGTGGTTTACCGGTGCGTGGCCAACGTACAAAAACGAACGCCCGTACCCGTAAGGGTCCCCGGCGTCCGATCAAGCGTTAAGCGGTTTTAGGTGGAATACTAAATGGCAAAGCCAAATACAAAAGCTAAAAAGAAGGTTAAAAAGGTCGTGGTCGATGGCATCGCCCACGTACATGCTTCTTTTAACAATACGATTATTACACTCAGTGACAGGCAGGGTAATGTTCTTTCCTGGGCCACATCCGGCGGTGCCGGTTTCCGTGGTTCACGTAAGAGTACGCCGTTTGCCGCACAGGTTGCAGCAGATGTCGCGGGTAAAACCGCGCTTGAATTTGGCCTGAAGAACCTTGAAGTTCGCATTAAGGGACCTGGTCCCGGGCGCGAATCATCTGTTCGTGCGCTTAATGCGCTGGGTTACAAAATCACTAACATAGTTGACGTTACGCCGATTCCACATAATGGCTGTCGTCCGCCTAAGAAACGTCGCGTTTAGGAGTTTTAGAAATGGCTAGATATATTGGACCAACCTGCAAACTCGCGCGTCGCGAAGGTGTGGATCTGGGTCTGAAAAGTCCTGCACGTGGGATCGAATCCAAGTGCAAACTGAATCAGGTTCCCGGACAACATGGTGCTTCACGGCGTCAGCGTTTGTCAGATTATGCGATGCAGTTACGTGAAAAACAGAAAGTTCGCCGTACCTACGGTCTTCTTGAAAAGCAGTTTCACAACTACTACAAGAAGGCAGATGGGCAGAAAGGCGCTACCGGTGAAAACCTGTTACGACTGCTGGAAAGCCGTCTTGATAACGTGGTTTATCGTATGGGTTTCGCAGTTACACGTGCCCAGGCGCGGCAATTGGTTTCTCATAAGTCGATCCATGTAAATGGCAGTCAGGTCAACATACCTTCATACCAGGCAAAACCAGGTGATATCGTCAGCATTGCTGAAAAGGCCAAAAACCAGCTTCGCGTTAAAGAGGCGGTCACACTAAGCCAGGAAATGGATTTGGTTGCAGTATGGATGGAAGTCAACAACGATAAACTGGAAGGTACCTACAAGGACTACCCGGATCGTAGTGATTTACCGGCTGACATCAATGAAAGTTTGATTGTTGAGCTCTATTCCAAGTAATGCCCTGATTTTCCTGCCTGTTTTTGGCGGGAAAATTTAAACAGATTAACTATTGAGTGAGGTACATCCCATGATGGATGTGATTGAAAGCATGTTAAGGCCTAGAGCGGTTGGTGTTGATGAGATCAACGAAAACCGTGCGCGTATTGCACTTGAACCATTAGAGCGCGGCTTCGGGCATACTCTGGGCAACGCTTTACGTCGTGTATTGTTGTCTTCGATTCCCGGCTACGCCATTGTCGAAGTCGAAATTGACGGCGTGTTACACGAGTACACAGCGGTTGAGGGTTTGCAGGAAGATATCATCGAAGTCCTGCTGAACCTCAAGGGTGTGGCTTTGCGCATGTTTGAACGTGAAGAAGCCGTTCTGACACTGAGCAAGAAAGGTCAGGGCCCGGTTACTGCCGGCGATATCCAGGTGGATCACAATGTTGAAATTGTTAACCCGGATCACTTGATCTGCACTCTTTCAAAGAGTGGCAGCATCAACATGCAGTTGAAAGTGCGTCGTGGTGTTGGCTACCAGGCAGCAAACCAGTTGTTGGTCAACGAAGAAGAAAGCCGACCAATTGGCCGCTTGATGCTGGATGCTTCATATTGTCCTGTAAGACGCGTTTCATACAGTGTCGAAACTGCACGTGTTGAACAGCGTACCGATCTGGACAAACTGATCCTCGACGTTGAAACCAACGGCACCATGGATTGTGAAGCTGCAGTCAAGATGGCTGCTAACATTCTGGCTGACCAGTTGGCCGTGTTTGTCGACTTCAAAGCTCGCACCGAGATCGTGGAAGAAGAGAAATCACTGGAAATTGATCCAGTACTGCTTCGTCCTATCGATGACCTCGAGCTGACGGTTCGTTCAGCCAATTGTCTGAAAGCAGAAAGTATTTTGTACATCGGCGATCTCGTACAGAGAACCGAAGTAGAATTATTGAAAACGCCCAACCTTGGTAAGAAGTCACTGACTGAAATCAAGGATGTGCTGGCTCAGCATGAGCTGTCATTGGGTACCAAACTTGAAAATTGGCCACCGGCCGCATTGGCTGACTCTTGATTCATTTGTCTGACCAGTACAAAGAAATAGGAACTAGATATGCGTCACCAAAAATCAGGTCGTAAGCTTAATCGCAATAGCAGTCACAGGAAGGCCATGTTCCGTAATATGGCAAACTCGCTGTTTGAGCATGAGATTATTAAGACCACGGTACCCAAGGCAAAAGAGCTACGTCGTGTAGCGGAGCCGCTTTTGACAATTGCCAAGGAAGACAGCGTTGCCCATCGTCGTCTGGCCTTCGATCGTTTACGCAGTAAGACCACGGTAGGTAAATTGTTTGATGAACTGGGACCACGTTATGTAGAACGCCCGGGTGGTTATCTGCGTATTATGAAATGCGGACACCGCACTGGTGACAAGGCTCCCATGGCTTATGTCGAGTTGGTTGATCGTCCACGTTTGGATGACGAGGCTGACGCCGAATAATTGTTTGACTGTATAAACATATGAAAAAAGCCCGGTTTTTACCGGGCTTTTTTTTGCAACCCCGGTGGGTAACTTGCTACCCACAAAATCAACGTGACTTCGTAGGGTGGGTAACTTGTTACCCACGAGATCAATGTGACTTCCAAAAACGTTATGCGCAAGCGTTGAGTCCTGCAAATTCAGCGATGTGCGGCACCCGTCCGATGGTTTGTCTGTTTGGGTTCCCGACTCCACGGCCCTGCGGGCTTCCCTCAGCTTCGAACCGTCTTAACGGGGTCGGCCTCACAGGGCATCCCGCCCTGGACGGCCTGAAATGGACGTCATCGGCAATTGCTCCCGGCATGGCTCTACCTCCTGCATCCCTGCAGTCGTGTCCATTTCACCCCTAACGGTCCGCTTCTTCGGCGCTCCGAGGTCACCCAAACAGACAAACCATCAGATGCGCGCGGAGCGTCAGTATCGCTGTGAGTTGGCACACCGTTAATCGGGTGGTGTGGGGTGGCGGTATTCGGGACCGTAATTTGTCGGGAACAAATTACCGAGCGCCCAGGGATGGCTCGAGCGTGTCCCGAATATCGATACCCCATACCGCCACGCACACTACTGATGTGAAAACCTTAGTTGGAAACCTAATCTAGTTCAGTTTGGGTCAATATTGTAATGTTCTATATCAAGCTACCTAACTGGTAGATGATCAATGCGCCGAGATAACCGATGCTGGTCATATAAACCCAGGCGAAAATTGGCCAGCGCCAGCTATTGGTTTCCCTTTTAATAGTTGCCAGGGTTGCAGCACACTGTAAGCACCATGCATAGAAGACCAGCAAACCCAGCACCATTGGCAAGGTGAAAATCAACCTGCCATCGGGCCATGTGGCAGACCTTAGTTTCTCGGACAGGTTTTGCTCGTCAGCGTCAGAACCAACTGCATAAATCGTACCCATGACCGCAACAACGACTTCGCGCGCCGGAAAACCGGCAACGACTGCTGATGAAACCCGCCAATCCCAGCCCAGTGGTTTGAAGACGGGCTCAATGGTTCGACCAATGCGGCCAAGCCAGCTCTGCTCCATTTGCGCGGCTGCCCTGGAGTTTTCTGTGCTTTCCTGGTCTGTGGATTCTGTAACAGCAGTACCGGCCAGGTACTCCGTGGTCTCCATACGAGGGAAGTAGGCAAGTGTCCAAACCATTATGGCTACTACAAAAATCACCGTGCCTGCACGTTTGAGAAAAATCCGTGCACGATCAAAAAGCTTGATGGCAACAGTTTGTAAATTGGGCATACGGAATTCAGGCAAAGCCAGCATGAATTGCGGTTTCGGCCCTTTCAATGCAGAGGATTTGAGCATCCTGGCGGTTCCCAGTCCGCCCAAAATGCCCAGTAGATAAAGGCCGAACAAGACCAGGCCCTGCAGGTTCAACAATCCTATCGATTCATTGGGTACAAAAGCGGCAATCAAAAGGGCATAGATGGGTAACCTGGCTGAACAGGTCATAAACGGTGCCGCGAGGATTGTGGCTATACGGTCGCGGCGATCAGGTATGACACGGGTGGCCATGATCGATGGTACGGCACATGCAAAACTGGATAACATGGGTATGACGGATTGCCCGGATAGTCCAACGGTGCGCATCACGCGGTCCATCAGGAACGATGTCCGTGCAAGATAACCCGTATCCTCGAGAATAATAATGAACAGGAACAGGATGAGAATCTGCGGCAAAAATATAATGACGCTGCCCACACCGGCAATGACCCCGTCTGCCAGAAAGCTGCTCAGTGCATTGTCACCCATCTGCCCAACTATCCAGCGACCCAGGTCTGAACTGGCACCGTCGATGAGATCCATCATTGGCGTGGCCCAGGTAAATACGGCCTGGAATACCAATAAGAGTACGGCGAAAAAAAGTAGGGTGGCCGGCCAGGGCCGGTTGGTCCAACGAATCACGCGTGCCCCAACTTTGCTATACAGGGGCGCTTGTTCCTGTATCTCGCCAATAACACCCTTTACCCATTGATAACGCCGACGTGCCTCGACGGCCGCTGGCGGGTCTTCTCCGAATAACTCCAAACGGAGCTTGGCAACTGATTCAGAACCTAACTGGTTTCCCAGTCTGCCGGCATAGTCCGGGTGTGTCTGCAACAAGGCCTGAATGACATCAATGCGTTGCCAGTCTTCACCTAGTTGTTGTGATAATTGTTGGGCGGTCTCGCTGAGCTCAGGCCATGAAGCAGGAATCGGTGGGCAGATGATGGATGTGAGGTGTTCAAGGCCGTCCTTCAGTTCATCCAGACCATGACCGCTGATACTGCTGACCGGGTACACGGGTATACCACCGAGTGCGTTTTGCAGCGCATCGGTGTCAATAGTGATGCCGTTCGCCTTGGCCGCATCGATCATCGTCAAGGCAACCATGGTGGGTAGTTGTAGTTCCAACAACTGTTCCAGCAGGTAAAGACCTTGATAAATATGCGTGGCATCGATTACCACGAGAAGCCCGGAAGGACGTTGTGTACCGGGCACACGACCCAGCGTGACATCGACGGCGATGCGTTCATCGGTCGAAGTCCCATCCAGGCTGTATATACCCGGTAGGTCAATCAGGTTGAAGGCGCTTTGAGTCAGTTCTACCGTACCCTGGTGTTTCTCTACCGTAACACCCGGGAAATTTCCGGTCGTTTGACGAAGACCGGTTAAACGATTGAACAGGGTGCTCTTGCCGGCATTTGGATTGCCAATGAGCGCTATGGATGCTCTTGCTTTGTGCCTGATGCCAATACCACTGATAGGTACTTTGACCTCAGTTCTTTCAGTCACTGGTTGTTATCCGGGTTACCTTGAAGTGGCGCGCCTGTTCTTTACGCAAAGAAATAGAACTACCAAAGAACCCGACTTCCAGGGGGTCTCCGCCAATCGCGATGTTTTCCATGCGGACAGTAATGTCCTCAACCATCCCAAGTATCATCAATCGGATGACGCCAGGATCCTGGGTATCAATTTTATCCAGGTTGGCGGTGTCACCGGGGGCCAGATCTGCAAGTGTCATATTTATCTCTAAAGCCTAAATGAGAGTTATTCTCATTAACAGAGTGTATTGTAAAGCATCTTTAACCGCGACATACATAATCTAGATCAATTAAATGCGAATCATTTCGAATAAAAACACCACAAGAGAAGGCAGGGATAACAGACTGTCAGTTTATGGACATTTTTAAGCGGGTCTCTTTATCCACTTTCCGGATTTGATTACCCCGCAACATGCATTAGCAATGAAGTGATAAAGCCATTGATTTAGAGATGGTGCATCAATAACAGCGATGTCGGCAGTATATCCCGGTAGTAAGGAGCCAACATGTAGTTCTGCAGCTACTGCCCTGGCTGCTATGGTCGTGGCGCCCATCAAAACTTCCTGCGGTGTCATCTGCTGATTGATACAGGCCAGGGTCATGGCCAGGGGCAGATGGTAACTGGGTGCAGAACCGGGATTGAAATCTGTTGCTACCGCCACCCTGACACCGGCCTTGAGCATCTTGCGGGCGGGCATATAAGGTTCACGCAGATAGAGCGATGCCAGTGGCAGGCTGACAGCGACTGTGCCGGAATCCGCCAGCGCCCTGATACCATCCTCATCGGCATACTCAAGGTGTTCCGCTGATACTGCCCCCAACGACGCTGCCAGTTGTGCACCGCCACCACTACTGAGCTGATCAGCATGAACTTTCAGCCCCAGTCCTGCCTGCTTGGCAGATCCGAGAATTTCCCTTGCCTCGTCTATGCTGAATGCACCTTTTTCAATGAACACGTCACAGAATTGTGCGAGTTTTTGTTCACTTACCAAGGGGATCATCACTTCACAAAGCAAGCGTATATAGGCATCGCGTTGGTGCTGATACTCATCCGGCACCATGTGTGCACCCAGAAAGGTCGGTACAAGATCAACCGGCTGATGTTCATCCAGTTGACGGTATACCTTTAACTGCTTCAACTCAGCGGTGGATTCCAGTCCGTAGCCTGATTTGCACTCAAGCGTGGTAACACCCAGGTCCAGAATGCCTTCGAGCGCGTGTAAGGCCTTCTCGAACAGCTGTTCGGAGGTTTCTGAACGGGTGGCAGCAACGGTACTGCGGATACCTCCGCCAGCTGCCGCGATTTCCTGATAACTGCGACCTTGCAGACGCATTTCAAACTCATCACCACGCCAACCACCAAAGCAAAGGTGGGTATGGCAATCAATCAAGCCAGGGATGACCAGTCTGTTGCCACAGTCGATGGATTCCAGATCAACATACGCTTCGGGCAATTGCAGTTCATGCCCCACCCAAACAATCCGTTTATCCTCAAAAACCAGTGCCGCAGCGTTTATCAAGCCGGCATCCTGCTGCGCCGAATCGGAAGGGCAGGTGGCGAGTTGACCAATATTACGTAGAACCGTCACTAGTTTAGAGAACCAAACTCATTTTCGACTGCATTCAACAGGGTCCCGTCACGTAATATTTGTGCGCACATATCGAGATCACTTTTCACTTCATAATCTTTGACTGCATGTTTAATCTCTTTTCGCATCACCTTGTGCGAATGTGCAACACCGTGACCGGGTGAGAATGAACTGCGGAAGTCCAGCGCTTGTGCAGATGTCAATAATTCGACTGCAAGGACCCGCTCTACATTTCTCAATACCATCAGAAGTTTGAAAGCGCTGATTGAACCCATGCTGACATGGTCTTCCTGTCCGAGGCTGGTCGGGATTGAATCCACACTGGCCGGGTGACAAAGGATCTTGTTTTCAGAAACCAGGGCGGCTGCGGTATATTGCGGCATCATAAATCCGGAGTTCACACCGGTATCCTGCATCAGCAGCTTGGGCAATCCGTCATGACCTTCCAGCAACAGGTAAGTACGTCGTTCAGAAATGCTGCCCAGTTCAGCCAGTGCGATGGCTGCAAAGTCCATCGCAAGTGCCAGCGGTTGGCCATGAAAATTCCCACCGGAAATAATATCACCCTGCTCGAATACCAGCGGGTTGTCGGTGACCGAGTTCAATTCGATTTCGATACATTTGCGGGCATAATCCAGCGCGTCTCTGCTGGCTCCATGCACCTGGGGTACACAACGCAGACTGTAAGGGTCCTGGACCTTGCCGCAGTCGCGGTGTGAAGCCATGATTTCACTTCCTTCCAGCAATTTCCTGATATTGGATGCAACTATCTGCTGACCATGGTGAGGCCTGATGGCGTGAATTCTTTCATCAAAGGGAGAGGCACTGCCTTGCAATGCTTCGAGGCTCATAGCAGCCAGCAAATCCGCTTCACGTTGCAAGTTGAGTGTGCGTTCAAGCACAAATGCACCATAGGCAGCCATCATTTGCGTGCCATTGATCAGGGCCAGGCCATCTTTTGCCTGTAGACTGATCGGTACTATGCCTTTTGCCTCCAGTACCGCTTCCGCCGGAATCCTGGCAGACCGGTTCTTGTCCCATACCTCGCCGCGACCAATTAAAGGCAGACACATATGAGCCAGGGGTGCGAGATCGCCGGATGCACCCACGCTGCCACGACTCGGAATCCACGGCAATACATCCTGCTCTTCCATTTTCAGGAGTTGCATGAAGGTCTCCTCGGAGACACCCGAGTACCCCAGGCTGAGTGAATGAATCTTAAGTTGCAGCATGAGTCGGGTGATTTCCGGTGGTATTGGTTCACCCATGCCACAGGCATGACTCAAAAGTATGTTTTTCTGCAGGGTGGTCAGGTCTTCGCTTGTGATACGTTTGTTGGCCAACACGCCAAAGCCGGTGTTGATACCGTAGTGCGCTTCACCGTCAAGCAAAGCTGCTTCAACGATCTTACGTGATTGTTGAACAGGTTGGTGCTGCTGTCGTAACTGCGACATGCTCTTATCCAGATCCGCATACAGGTGATCCAGACGAATATAAGGTGTGCTCATGGGCATTACTCGCCGTTAATCATGGGTAGGTCGACGCCTCTTTCATTGGCAATGTCTACGGCATCCTGATAACCCGCATCCGCATGACGCATGACACCGGTGCCTGGATCTGCAGTCAATACCCGTTGCAAACGCCTGTCTGCTTCTTCGGTTCCATCAGCCACGCAGACCATACCAGCGTGCTGTGAATAACCAATACCAACACCACCACCATGATGAATGGATACCCAACTGGCACCACAGGCAGTGTTCAGCATGGCATTCAGTAATGGCCAGTCGGCGATTGCGTCAGAACCGTCCTTCATGGATTCAGTTTCACGATTGGGTGAAGCCACTGAGCCGGCATCCAGGTGGTCACGGCCGATAACAATAGGTGCCGAAATTTTACCTTCACGTACCAGTTCATTAAATTTTAGTGCTGCTTTTGCACGTTCTCCGTATTCCAGCCAGCAAATCCTTGCCGGTAAGCCCTGGAAACTGATTAGCTCCTGGGCTTTTTCGATCCAGCGACGAAGGGCGGCCTTTTCAGGAAACAGTTCAAGGATCGCCTCGTCAGTGACACGAATATCCTCCGGGTCACCGGACAATGCCGCCCAGCGGAAAGGTCCTGCACCACGACAGAACAATGGTCGTATGTAGGCTGGCACAAACCCAGGGAAATCAAATGCTTCCGGCATATTACGGAAATCCGCAACCTGTCCCCTCAGATTATTGCCATAATCAAAGCAAATGGCACCACGTGCTTTCAGATCGAGGATCGCGCGTACGTGCAAAACCATGGAATCCAGTACTTTGTTGTCATAGGATTCCGGGTCAGATTGCCGCAAAGCCGCGGCAGCTTCGAGCGAGTAACCCACGGGTATATAGCCTTCACGCAAATCATGGGCGGAAGTCTGGTCGGTCACAATGTCCGGAACGATATCGCGACGTACCATCTCAGGCAAAACTTCTGCAATATTACCAAGCAAACCCACCGATACCGGCCCCTCTGAATTTTCAAAAATTTCCAGCGCCTCATCAAGGCTTTTGGCCATGCGGTCACAATAACCGGTCTCCACACGACGCTGTATGCGCAAGGGATCCACTTCCACCGCCAGACAGTTGCCTTCATTCATGGTGCAGGCCAGGGGCTGCGCGCCACCCATACCACCGAGACCGGCGGTAACGGTCAGGCTACCTTTCAGACTCCCTTTAAAATGTTGCTTGGCGCACTCGGCGAAGGTCTCATAGGTGCCTTGCACGATGCCCTGCGATCCAATATAAATCCAGGAACCGGCTGTCATCTGGCCATACATGGTCAGACCCTTTTTCTCAAGATCACGGAAAACATCCCAATTGCCCCAACGGGGAACCAGGTTGGAATTTGCGATCAGCACCCGCGGTGCTTCTTCATGGGTGCGGAAAACCCCCACTGGTTTACCGCTCTGGATCAACAGGGTCTCATCATTTTCAAGACGCAGGAGCGTGGAAATAATCTTTTCCAGGCACTCATGGTTACGGGCAGCTTTGCCGGTGCCACCGTAAACGATCAGTTCCTCAGGCTTTTCAGCGACGTCAGGATCGAGGTTGTTCATCAGCATGCGCATTGCCGCTTCCTGATGCCAGCCTTTACAGCTGATTTCGGTGCCCCTGGGAGCTCTTATTTCTGCGCTTAATTGTGTCTTTAATTGTGCAAATTTTGTGTTCATTAGGTTACAGTCACACCCTGAAAGGAATTGCTTAAATTATAGCAGTGAAATTGACTATAACTGTCGTGTTTGCGGCAAATACATGGAATTGAAATGTTGAACAAGATCACACCTCGAAAATGGAATTTGTTTCTCCTCTTTTGTTGCGCATCGCTGTTGGGCTTTGCAATGTACAACCAGTACGTCGATTATCTTGACCCTTGTCCATTGTGTGTTTTCCAGCGTGTTGTGTTTTTCTCGATGGGGGTTCTTGCCCTATTGGCAGTCATAGTGAACCCGAAGGGAATCTGGCTACGGATTTATGCATGGGTTTTTGCCCTGAGCGCGACGGTTGGCGTTTTGATCGCCAGTCGACATATCTGGTTACAGAGTTTACCCGCCGATGAGGTACCTGAATGTGGTCCCGGCTTGAATTACATGCTGGACAACTTCCCTATTACAGAGATGCTTTCAACTGTCCTCAGGGGTTCCGGAACCTGTGCCGAAGTCGTATGGTCTTTCCTGAGTTTGAGCATGCCATGGTGGACGATGATCTGGTATGTTGGACTGGGTCTGTCGACTTTGTGGATAGTTTATCGTCAGCCTAAACACCGATACTTGGCCACAAAAACCTAACAAGTGAGAATTTAACAATGAATCAGGAAACAGAAAACCCGGACAATTCTGCCGGGGAGAATGGCTGGCAACCGGCTTCGTGGCAGAAACACGAGGCCAAGCAGCAGGCAAATTACCCCGACCAGGCAGCGCTTCAGGCGTCGATCGAAAAATTGGCAGGCTTGCCACCGCTGGTGACGTCTTGGGAAATCCTGTCATTGAAAGAACAGATTGCACAGGCCCAGGCCGGTGACCGGTTCTTTTTGCAGGGTGGTGATTGTGCTGAGAGCTTTGCCGAATGTAATTCAGAAGTCATCACCAACCGCTTAAAGGTGCTTTTGCAAATGAGCCTGGCTTTGACACATGGCTTGCAGAAACCGGTGGTCAGGGTTGGCCGTTTTGCCGGGCAGTATGCCAAGCCACGTTCATCTGATACCGAGACCCGGGATGGCGTGACCTTGCCCAGCTACCGTGGTGACCTGGTGAATTCGGTTGAATTCACACCTGAGGGAAGACGGCCTGATCCACACCGTTTGATCGAGGGTCATGCCATGTCCTCGATGACAATGAATTTTGTCCGTTCTCTGGTGGATGGTGGTTTTGCCGATTTGCATCACCCGGAGTACTGGAACCTGAGTTGGGTTCAACATTCACCGTTGGCCGAAGAGTTCCAGCGCCTGGCAGACAGCCTTGGCCGCGCGGTCAATTTTATGGAAACCATCTCGGGAAGAAGGGCAGGTGTTCTTAAACGGGTGGATTTTTATACGTCACACGAGGCCTTACACCTTCATTATGAGCAGGCTTCAACCCGACAAGTGCCACGCCAGGATGGCTGGTTTGACCTGTCTACTCATTTTCCATGGATTGGTATGCGCACTGCGGAAATTGACGGCGCACACGTCGAATATTTCAGAGGCATACGCAACCCTGTTGGTATCAAGATAGGTCCGAGTGCGACTGCTACGCAGCTGCAACGCTTGCTTGAAATACTCAACCCTGAATCTGAGCCGGGACGTATGGTGCTGATCCACAGAATGGGTGCGTCTGAGATCGAATCGAAATTGCCGCCATTAATCAGGGCAGCGCAGGATACGGGTTCCCCGGTTTTGTGGGTATGTGACCCGATGCATGGCAATACAGAAACCACCGCATCCGGTATCAAGACCCGTCGTTTCCGCAATATCATGAGTGAAATGGAGACAGCTATCGAGCTCCATGACCAGCACGACTCACATCTCGGTGGAGCGCACCTGGAGCTTACGGGTGAAGATGTCACAGAATGTACCGGTGGTGCAAGAAACTTGGGGGAAGCCGATCTGGCACGCGCTTACAAATCAATCGTTGATCCACGTCTTAACTATGAGCAGGCCCTGGAACTCTCCATGCTGATTGTCAGCAAGTTTGAAAAGCTGAAATAGATGCGATTGCTGTTTGCCACACCATCGCGGTTGCTTGCTGAGTCACCGCATTTTGTAACTATAAGTTTCCTCGCCATGATGTTGCTATCGGGTGTGGCAGCGGCAAGCGATGCGGTACACCATACACTGAGTTTTCCAGACAAAGGGGAACAACTCTTCCTGGTGCGTTCTGAATTTCCGGTCAGCAGCCCTGTGACCGAGTTGATCATGCCAAACTGGACGCCCGGGTCTTACCTGATTCGGAATTATGCGGTTAATGTAAATCGTATTTCTGCAGTTTCCGGTGAGGGAAACAAACTGCCTGTGCAGAAAATCAGCAAGGACCGCTGGCAGGTCGATACCGGTCAAACCGGTGCGCTGATCGTCGAATATGAGGTGCATACCCCGGAAATCAGTGTCCAGAGCAGTTGGGCGAGTGGGGCGTTTTCACTCATCAATGGTGCATCGGTATTTCTGTATACGACGCAGAGTCGCGAATTGCCGCAGTTATTGGATATTGTTGCTGATGTGGACAGGGGGTCTGTATTCACCGCCCTGTCGAAGGCACCCCAAGGCGGGGGATACCAGGCAGAAGACTACGATGAACTGGTCGATAACCCTGTCGTTGTGGCCAGAGCAACTGTCTATCGCTTCACTTCCGGGAATCAGGGCTATGTATTGCTGAATGTTGGTGAAAATGAATTCTGGGATGGCGAACAGGCAGCCCGGGATGTGGAAAAAATTGTTGTTGAGACCCAGTTTTTCTGGGACACCAATCCGCTCAGAAAACCATTCTGGTTCCTGAATTTTATTGCTGAAGCCAAAGGTGGTCTTGAGCATGACCACAGTACGGTCATCATGGCCGGTCGTCGGCAGATGCGCAATCGGGATGACTATATCAAGTGGTTAGGTGTCGTGACGCATGAGTTTTTTCATGTCTGGAATGTACGCCACATGCGGCCTGCTGAACTGGCTGATATTGACTATCAAACTGAACAATATACCGGTCAGTTGTGGCTGGCAGAAGGATTGACCAGTTACTACGACAACCTGCTGATGTCACGTGCCGGTCTGATTAAACCCAAGGAATACCTGGATCTGCTGGCCAGAGATATCTACCGTCTTGAATCCACCCCGGGCAGGTCGATGCGCCCGGTTACCGAAGAATCTATCGATGCCTGGATTCGTCAATACCAGCCCAGCTCGAACTCGGTCAACAGCAGCATCAGTTATTACACAAAAGGTGCGGTCATCGGTTTTGTACTGGATACATATCTCAGGAAGAAGAGTAAAAACCGTCATGACCTGGATGAAGTCATGCGGGAAATGTACAGTTTGTATTCCAGCAAACCCTATGACAGTGACGCATTTGAAAATGTCGTGGTTGATATTGGCGGGCCCGAAGCAGGAGAGTTTCTTCGGTCTTTGTTGACCACGACAGCCGAGCTTGATGTCGATGATGCACTGGATTGGTACGGACTGAAGCTCGATCGTCTCAAACCCGATTCTGCAGAAGAGCCAAATGGCGAACCAGCGGTGAGTGGCCTTGGCGTATTCTGGGATAAGAGTAAATCGGGTATGGTCGTTAAGGCTGTTCTTTCCAGCAGTGGTGGCTTTGATGCGGGTCTGATACCCGGAGATGAAATATTGGCTATTGGTGATGAGAGATTAATAGCGGATACGCTGAACAGCTTTATGACCAGTTTTCGTCCTGGAGAGGAAACGACCCTGTTAGTATCTCGCCGTGGCAGGATCATCAATCTGGATATCAAGCTGGATACTGCCATTCCGGATCATTTTGAAATCAAATTGAAGTCCGGTTATAAAAAGAAACACATCAATCGTCTGCAAAGACTGCTGGGTCAAAACCTGGGACAGCAGTGATTACTTTCAGAATTTAGTACGAGTCACCTACACTATAGGCTTGACATGACACTGACCCGCATATTGCAGCAGTCGTTCAGACTTCCTGTTTTTTTGCACTCCGGCCTGCCGCCTTGCGTTCGTGTTCTTTCAGGTGAAGCTTGCGGATACGTATGGACTTGGGTGTCACCTCGACCAGTTCATCGTCCTGGATGAACTCCAGTGACTGCTCCAGCGTCATGATGTTCGGTGCGGCCAGCAGTACATTATCATCCTTGATGACGGTGCGGATATTGGTCAGCTGTTTCGCTTTTAATGGGTTGACGGTGAGATCATTACCCCGGTTATGGACACCGATCAGCTGTCCCTCATAAACATCAACACCGGCTTCAATAATCATGCGACCACGTTCCTGCAGGTTGAATAGCGCATAGGCAACGGACTTACCGGTGCTGTTGGAAATCAGAACACCGTTATTACGGGTTGATATCGGTACCGGGTTATAAGGGCCATACTTCTCAAAAGTGTGAAACAGCAAACCGGTTCCGGCGGTCACGGTACGGAACTCAGACTGAAAGCCGATCAATCCGCGCGCCGGAATAATGTAATCCATCCGGATGCGGCCTTTGCCATCGGGTTGCATGTCCTGGATGACGCCGCGGCGTTGTCCGAGACGTTCCATCACCCCACCCTGATAGTCGGATTCGAGATCTACAACCAGGGTTTCATAGGGTTCCTGAATTCCATCGTCTTCATGGTGAAGGATAACCTCCGGTCTGGAGATGGCCATTTCATAGCCTTCACGCCGCATGGTTTCAATCAGGATAGACAGGTGTAACTCACCTCTGCCCGATACCCGGAATCTTTCAGCGTCTTCGGTTTCTTCAATACGCAGAGCCACGTTATGACTGGCTTCACGCAGCAGACGTTCACGTAACTGACGGCTGGTCAGGTACTTGCCTTCAAGACCCGCAAACGGAGACTTGTTGACACGGAACGTCATGCTGATGGTGGGTTCATCCACGGTCAGAGGCGGCAATGCTTCAACGGTATCGCGGTTACACAGGGTATCCGATATACCCAGGTTTTCCACACCGGTTACGGCGATGATATCACCTGCATTGGCCTGGCTGACCTCTACACGCTCCAGGCCACGGAACCCCAGTACCTGAAGAATACGCGCGTTGCGTTGTTCACCATGACGATCGATAGCGGTGATACGTTGGTTGGGCTTGACACTGCCACGTTGTATACGGCCAATCCCGATAACACCGACATAGGTGTTGTAATCCAGGGTTGTTACACGCATCTGAAAGGGGCCGTCCAGATCTACCTTGGGTGGATTTACCTCATTCAAAATGGTTTCAAACAACGGTGTCATATCGCCTTCGCGGACGTCGTCCTCAAGACCGGCATAACCCTGCAGGGCCGAGGCATAGACCACCGGGAAATCCAGTTGCTCGTCGCTGGCGCCCAGCTTGTCAAATAATTCAAATGTCTGGTCCAGCACCCAGTGGGGTCGCGCGCCGTCACGGTCAACCTTGTTGATCACAACGATGGGCCGAAAGCCCATCTCAAATGCTTTCTGGGTTACAAAACGGGTTTGTGGCATTGGACCATCAACCGCATCCACCAGCAACAATACGGAATCCACCATGCTCAGGATACGTTCGACCTCACCGCCAAAATCCGCATGGCCCGGGGTATCGACGATATTGATACGGTATTGTTCTTCGTCCTTGGTCCAGGTGATCGCGGTATTTTTTGAAAGAATGGTAATGCCGCGTTCTTTTTCCAGCTCATTGGAATCCATGGCGCGATCAAGGGTAGCTGCATGCTCACCCAGGGTTCCGGATTGCTGCAACAACTGATCGACCAGCGTTGTTTTACCATGATCTACATGGGCGATGATGGCAATATTTCTGAGCTTATTTATCACGATGGATTCCAATTAGATAGCCCGAATGCTTATGTTCAGGGCAAGCGCGCGCAAGTTACACGTTTTGCATGATTTAAGCAATGTTTTTAATGAAAAAACAGCAAGATAAATGTAAACGTTTGCGCGATGACCTCATACCCCGTTGGGTGCATAATGATATACGCGCCTCTGGTGCCATCGGCAATGCACAATCTAGCAGCAGGGGTTGGGTGCCTCCTCCAGAGACCTCCAAAAACAGGGATGTTTTTGAAGAGCCTATAGGGACATACTTGTGGCGAGTCTCTGGAGGAGGTACCCAACTCCTGATGCGGCGCTTTGGCGCCAAAGTTGGGCCACGACAATTTTGAAACCAATTACTAGTCCATTCGCTCCAGTGGGGATTCGCTGGATGCTGGGTGTACCTCCTGAGACACGCTGTGAATACATCCTTGTACGCTCTTCAAAAACGTCCATGTTTTTGGAGGTCTCAGGAGGTACACCCAACACCCAGCGAATTGTGCGAGACTGGAGGTTCGTGGCACCAATTGGAGCTAAAAAACGTGCGTAGCGAGTTACACACCCAACGGGCCCAGGACTTGCTTTCAAAGGTGCCGCTAGCTATTCTTCCTATCCCTCAATTTCCTTGGTGCGAGAGCTGTGTTGACTAGCGAGCAAAACGTTTTATTTGTCTTCCCCGGACAGGGTTCACAGTATGTTGGTATGGGCGGCGACCTCTTCAATGAACACGCTACCGCCAGACGGGTCTACGAACAGGCCGGTGATGTCCTCGGTTACGATATCGCCGAGCTGAGTTTTAACGACCCTGAAAACAAGCTCAACCTGACCCGCTACACGCAACCCGCCCTGTTGACCCACTCCTATGCCTGCCTGGAGGTTTTCAGGGAATTGACTGACAACCAATTCAAACCGGTGATCGCAGCTGGGCACAGCCTCGGTGAATACTCTGCACTGGTTGCCGCCAACGTGCTGAGTTTCGAAAGCGCATTGAAACTGGTACAAAAGCGCGGTGAATTGATGGGGACCCATGGTGAAGGTGAGATGACTGCTTTCCCGATGGATATTGATAGTATCCGCCCCATAGCCGAACGATATCATTGCGCAATTGCCGGTAACAATTTGCCTATGCAGACAGTCATTGGTGGTCGTGGCGAAGACCTGGAAAAAGCGGAGCAATACGTTCAGGAGAATTTTGAACGCAAACGTCCCGTCCGCTTGAAAACCGAAGGTGCATTTCATACGTATTATATGGTCAAGGCGGCACAGCTTTACCGCAAGGTACTGGAAACGGCTGAGTTTGCAGAGACTGATGTCAAGGTCTTGTCTAATTTCACAGGTGCATTCCATGATGCGGATCCTGCCAGCATCCGGGCGGGTTTGTTTTTTCAACTGTTCCACCCGGTTCTGTGGTATTCAAATCTTCAACAGGCATTTGCTGACGATGTGGATCTTGTTGTTGAGTTTGGTGGCGGGATTGGCCCCGGCAGCGGGCCTGAGAGCAAACGTCCAAATCTCCAGGGCATGATCATCAAAGCCCTGCGTGCGTCAGGCAAGAAAGCCCAGTACCTCTCCGTGATCAATCAACAGTCCCTTGGCAAGGTGGTGGACTGGGTAAATGGTGTGGAATAAGGCATATGATCATCCGAATTGTAAAAATGGAATTCGAAGAAAGTAAGGTTTCAGACTTCCTGAAAGCTTTTTCCGCCAGTAGTGACACAATTAAGACTTTTTCTGGCTGTTCACATGTGCAGTTACTGAGAGACGAGGCGGATTCCTGTGTGTTTTTTACGTATTCGCACTGGGACTCTGAAGATCACCTGAATGCCTACCGGGAATCGGATTTTTTCAGAACAGTCTGGGGTGGGACAAAAAAACTATTTCGAAGCGCTCCGCAAGCCTGGAGTCTCAAAGATCAATCCATGACTGCTGAAACTCCGGGTGCGTAAACGTTACGCACCCTACGCTGGCTCGTTTTGTACAAATCAGACCTATATATTTTCGTCTAATTGCGTTCTGGGTTTGTCAAGGCGACAATAGACCGCTATTGCATCCGATTTTCCATAACAAGAATATTTCTGATGGTGGCCAAGGCGATGAACGAATTTCCAAAAAAAACACTTGATGACTGGCAAAAGCTCGCTCTAAAAGAAAGCAAGGGCAGACCGTTAGATGAGATGACCTGGCACACGCCGGAGGGTATTGCCGTCAAGCCGCTGTATACCGCAGATGACTTGAAGAGCCTCGATCATTTGGATTCATTACCCGGCATGGCCCCATTTGTGCGTGGACCCAAGGCAACCATGTATGCGGGTCGTCCATGGACGCTACGTCAATATGCCGGTTTTTCGACTGCAGAGGAATCCAATGCTTTTTACCGCAAAAACCTGGCAGCGGGGCAATCGGGTCTGTCGGTTGCCTTTGATTTAGCCACCCACCGTGGCTATGACTCTGATCACCCGAGGGTGGTGGGTGATGTCGGTAAAGCAGGTGTTGCCATCGACAGTGTTGCCGACATGAAAATCCTGTTCGATGGTATTCCATTGGACAAGATGTCGGTTTCAATGACCATGAATGGCGCAGTTCTGCCAATTATGGCAATGTACATCGTCGCGGCACAAGAGCAGGGCGTACCGGCAGAAAAACTGGCGGGGACCCTGCAGAACGATATCCTCAAAGAATTCATGGTTCGCAATACCTATATTTATCCGCCAACGCCTTCCATGCGTATTGTTTCAGATATTATTGCTTACGCATCAAGCAACATGCCCCGTTACAACTCAGTTTCAATTTCCGGCTACCACATGCAGGAAGCGGGGGCCACCTGTGCCCAGGAACTGGCTTATACCATCGCCGATGGTATTGAGTATGTCCGGGCCGCGATCGCCAGCGGTCTTGATGTGGATTCCTTCGCGCCACGTTTGTCGTTCTTTTTTGCCATTGGTATGAACTTCTTTATGGAAGTGGCCAAATTGCGGGCAGCGCGTTTACTCTGGTCTACGCTGATGAAGGAAAAATTTTCGCCTGGTAACGAGCGTTCCTTAATGTTACGGACTCATTGCCAGACCTCGGGTGTCAGCCTGACTGCAAATGATCCGTACAACAACATCATGCGCACCACCATTGAGGCAATGGCCGCCACTCTCGGTGGTACACAGTCATTACATACCAATTCATTTGATGAAGCACTCGCTTTGCCCACCGAATTTTCAGCCCGTATAGCACGTAACACCCAACTGGTATTGCAGGAAGAGACCGGTATAACACGGGTCGTGGATCCGCTGGCGGGTTCCTACTACGTGGAAAGCCTGACCAACGACCTGGTTGAAGAGGCGCGCAAACTGATTGACGAGGTTGAAGAGCTGGGTGGTATGACCCGGGCGGTGGAGTCCGGCATGCCCAAGATGCGTATCGAGGAGGCTTCTGCATTGAAGCAGGCACGTGTTGATCGTGGTGAAGAGATCATCGTTGGAGTGAATAAGTATCAACTGGCGGAAGAACCGCCCATCGATATTCTGAATATCGACAATTCCGCGGTGCGTGAGGCCCAGATACGGCGTATCAATGAAGTTCGTGATTCCCGCGATGAAGTGGTCTGCACAAAAACGCTGGAAGCATTGACGCTGGCTGCACAAGAGGAGACAGGCAACCTGTTGGCACTATCCATTGAAGCTGCACGTGCACGTGCAACTGTCGGTGAAATATCCTCTGCACTGGAAAAAGTTTACACCCGGCACCGCGCCACGACCCGCGCCATCGCAGGTGTGTTCGGGTCAGCTTATGAGGGCGATATGGATTTTTCAGATATTCAGTCGAAAGTGGAGAAATTCGCCGAGGACCAGGGCCGCCGGCCACGCATGCTGGTCTGTAAGCTCGGGCAGGATGGTCATGATCGGGGTGCCAAAGTCATCGCCACCGCTTTTGCTGATATAGGTTTTGATGTCGATATCGGACCCCTGTTCCAAACACCTGATGAGGCGGTGCGTGAGGCGATTGAAAATGATGTCCATATCATTGGTATCTCATCCCAGGCTGCAGGTCATAAAACGCTGGTCCCACAGGTCATAGAAGGTCTCAAAAAGGAAGGTGCGGAAGACATTATTGTCATTTGTGGTGGTGTTATCCCTCCCCAGGATTATGATGAATTGCTTGCATGTGGTGTGTCGGCCATTTTTGGGCCAGGCACTAACATATTGAAAGCGGCTCGTGAAATTCTTGAGATTGTCCAGCAATGGCAGGTGACGCGATAAGGGTTTACATATGAAACAGATTAGTGAAGAACTAGAAGATAAACGCAAAGCCTCGATGCTTGGGGGCGGACAACGCCGGATTGACGTCCAGCATAGCCGTGGCAAGCTGACTGCCCGTGAACGGATCGACCTGCTGCTGGACGAGGGCAGTTTCGAAGAGTGGGATGCGTTCGTTGAACATCGTTGCATTGATTTTGGCATGGCAGACAAGAAAATCCCCGGTGACGGCGTCGTGACGGGTTACGGTACTGTTAATGGTCGGGTTGTGTTTGTGTTCAGCCAGGATTTCACCGTGTTTGGTGGTTCGCTGTCAGAGGCGCATGCAGAAAAAATCTGCAAGGTCATGACCCAGGCAATGAAAGTGGGTGCACCCATTATCGGTCTGAATGATTCGGGCGGCGCGCGTATCCAGGAGGGTGTGGCTTCACTCGGCGGCTACGCCGACGTATTTCAGCTCAATGTGCTGGCTTCCGGTGTGGTGCCGCAGATATCCGTGATCATGGGTCCCTGTGCCGGTGGCGCGGTCTACTCTCCGGCCATGACCGATTTTATTTTCATGGTGAAAGACAGTTCTTATATGTTTGTCACCGGACCTGACGTGGTTAAAACCGTTACCCATGAAAAAGTGACAGCGGAAGAACTGGGTGGTGCGCTCACCCATTCCACCATATCCGGTGTTTGCGATAGGGCCTATGAAAATGATGTAGAAACCTTGTTGATGGTGCGGCGGTTTATCAACTATTTGCCGGCCAACAATCGTGAAAAACCGCCGTTCAGGCCTACACCGGACTCCGTCAACCGTATGGAGAAATCGCTCGATACGCTGATTCCGGACAACCCCAACATGCCTTACGATATGAAGGAGTTGGTCTACAAGGTTGCCGATGACAATGAGTTCTGGGAGCTTCAACCCGAGCATGCCCAGAATATCATCATTGGTTTTGCCCGTATGGATGGTCATTCGGTGGGTATCGTGGCCAATCAACCCAAGGTGTTGGCGGGTTGCCTGAATATCAAGTCTTCCATCAAGGCCGGGCGTTTCGTGCGGTTTTGTGATGCATTCAATATACCTATTCTCACTTTTGTCGATGTGCCTGGATTTATGCCTGGTACCGCGCAAGAGTACGGCGGCATCATCAAACATGGTGCCAAATTGTTGTTTGCCTACGCGGAAGCCACGGTCCCCAAAATCACTGTCATCACCCGTAAAGCC
>CBDTVF010000001.1:0-28473 GCA_965363775.1 uncultured Gammaproteobacteria bacterium | reverse complement strand
CACTGGCGGCGGTACAGGCTTACAAGTCACTGGCGGCGGTACAGGCAGCATTGCAATTACGCTTCCTACATTTACTGGTCTCGGAATGGAGATTTCATTAGGTTGCCAGACTGCTTCGGTTTCAATTATTGACTCCAATTATGCTGAAGTTGCTTTTTTCGACAGCGTCCCAGTTATGGGTGACACCGGATTATGTGAATCTAATGCCAGGCAACCTGTGCGTGGATCTGGAAAGACCCGGACGTCAAATAGAAGTTATAAATAGAACATAGTTTCTGAACGAGATTTCGCGACAACCCAACAGTCGTTGCGATTTTCTCGGAAGCTACGATAGACCAACGAGAGTATTTGCCCCTGCAAAATATTGCAGGGGCCTTTTCTCCGCTAGATTCGGGGTATTGTGTATATATGAAATTTGAATTGCTTAACCCATAAGAAATCAGTTATTGAACGGGGCACAAGCCTGAACTGCTTTACAGAAGCGTACCAGATAAACCACCAGAAGCCTTCTGGTGTTGCAATCCCTTATTAACTGCCGGAATTCAACCCGGAGGCCAGCTAAATTCTCTCCCACCAAGCAAGTGCAAATGGACGTGAAATACCGTTTGGCCGGCTGCCGCATTACAATTCATAACAACCCTGTAACCATTCTCGGCAAAACCATGTTCCGCTGCAATTTCCCTGGCAGCAAGAAATAGTTTTCCAAATAGTTCAGCGTCATGCTGTTGCATGTCATTAATGGTGGCGATGTGAGTTTTTGGAATAATTAACACATGCAATGGCGCCTGAGGGTTAAGGTCCCTGAATGCCAAAACATCATCATTTTCAAATACTATATCCGCCGGAATTTCCCGGGCAATGATTTTGAGAAAAAGGTCATCTGTCATAATTATCACCTGTTGTAATATCACCTGTTGTGATTTGCCTGAAAACTATCACCGGACAATAATTTGTAATCTTCAAACCGGTCCGGATCACACAAAGCAAACATAGCAAGAATCGGGTGGTTATGCCTACTGAAACTCTTACAATAGCCACATGGATTCTCAACACCATTATCAATTAATTAGCGAAGCCTTGCATTGGCTATGCCAGAACCAGCAAAGCCAGCCCAGCCTCGAAGAACTGGCAGACCACGTTGGCCTCAGCCCTCATTACCTGCAACGATTGTTTCAGGACTGGGCGGGCGTATCGCCCAAGCAGTTCCTGAAACATCTGACCAAGGCACAGGCCATGGATCGCCTCAGACAAGGACAAACTGTGCTTGAATCTGCGCTTTCCAGTGGCTTATCCGGCCCCGGCAGACTGCATGATTTGTTAATAACCACGCAAGCAATGACACCGGGCGAAGCAAAACGTAAAGGACTTGGTGTTGAAATGCAATATGGCTGCGGAATGACGCCCTTTGGCGAAGCATTACTGGCCTGGACCGAGCGTGGTGTGTGTTTCCTGGGGTTTTGCCACGAAAAGGGTACACAGCATATCCGGAGTCAATTGTCAGAGCAGTGGCCGGATGCAGACCTGTCTGAGAACAATCAGCAGGCACATGAAAAGTTGACAGAAATTTTTGTTGAAGAAGAACATAAAAAACTGAAAATCTGGTTAAGGGGCAGTCCGTTCCAACTCCAGGTCTGGGAAGCTTTACTGAGCATACCGGCCGGAACACATTGCACCTATGGGCAACTGGCATCATTTGCAGGAAAAACCGGAGCCAGTCGTGCAACCGGGTCGGCCATCGGGCGTAACCCGGTTTCATGGCTCATACCCTGCCACCGCGTCATCAACAGTCTTGGCACAATGGGGGGTTACCGTTGGGGTATCAACACCAAACAGGCCATGATTGGATATGAGGCATCCATAAGCAATTGCTGAAACGGCAGGTATCAGACCGGGTTATCGGAGAAATCCACCATCAGGTCGTCGCTTGATATATCACCGGCCAACATGATGGCAATTTTGCTGGCAACTATTTTTGGTTCCGGTTGATCCATAGGGTTTTCTGCGTGATAAACCGTTGCCCTGAAACCGGTGCGCATTGCGCCCGGTATTATTCCACGCACAAGCACGGCGGAATGACTCAAGCTCGCATTAAATTGTCTGACCAAACCCGTCAATGCCGCTTTGCCGGCACCATATGCACCCCAGTAAGCACCCGTAACCGTTTCAAGATCATCCAACAAAAAGAACAGGCGACCGGACTGTGACTTTTTCAGAAGCGGCAAAAGCGCACAACTCAACAGCCATGGCGCGTTGACGTTGACCTGCATTGACCGCAACCAATCCTGCGGCTGAACCTGATCCAGGGGTTGCAAGCCTTCAAAATCAAGCGCGCAATGAATCAAAGCGTGCAGCTCACCATATTCCGTACCCAGGATTCCAGCTAAATCATCAAAATCGTCCACCCCTGCACCGGCAAGATCCATGGGGTAAAGACCTGGAGCTGTCATTCCCTGGTTAGTGAACTGATCGCTCAGCTTACTCAGTCCACGACGATTCTTGTCCAGCAGAATCAGTTCTGCTCCAAGACTGGCACATTGCAGTGCCAACGCGCCTCCAAGACCGCCTGCAGCACCCGTAATTAATATTGTTTTGTTGGAAAGGCTCATAGATGACGCCTGATTAAAAATTGATTTTAACTATTTGTGTGTTGTCATGGTACAGAAGATCCGCCAATATTCCATTCAAAGATTGACTCGTTAAGCAAACCAGACGATTCTTGTGTGATACAACCACGATGGTAATGTGAATGCCCATTTATGAATATCAGGCCACCGGCCAGGACTGTTGCGAACATTGCGAAAACGCTTTTGACGTCATGCAAAAAATGTCCGACGAACCACTCAAATTATGCCCTGAATGTCACAACCCGGTACGCAGGAAAATTTCGCGCCCCAATCTCGCCAAACCTGCACCTTCCCTGTCACGGGAAAACATTGCAAAACACGGTCTTACCCAGTTCAAGAAAGTAGAGAAAGGGGTATACGAAAAAACTGCAGGTAAAGGTCCGGACTATATTACCGGTGACAAGACCTCCTGAGATAATGTTTCCACTTAGCCAGTAACGCTTAGTCGGTGCCGGTTGGGGTTTCCGTCAATTTCTGGCGATTCTTGCTCCAATTGCGACCATCGAAGTCTTCAATCGTGACTTCAACTTCGTCAGGCAGTTCAATGCAATTCAGATTGACACTGAAAGATTCCGGATGTGAACGTGGAACATAAAAGGACTTGATTCCGCAAGAACCACAGAACAGGTGACGCGCAACGCCAGTGTGAAAACGGTAATCTACCAGGCTCTCTTCACCATGAAGCAAGTTGAATCGGTCCGCTGTCACGATCAGATGCAGGTAACCTGATTTTTGGCAAATGGAGCAACTGCAGCGATGTACGATGACTTTTTCCGGGATCTCAATTTCAAATTCTACCCGACCACAATGGCAACCGCCTGAACATGTAAACATCCTATCTGTCCCCGAATTTATTTAGCCCAATAGCCGGATTTTTTCTATACCAATCCACCCGACATCAGGATCACTTCAAATGACGCAGGAAGCGCCAGGCAAACCAGGCATCGGTTGGACCAAAACGCCTGCCTTCATTAATAAAGGCACCCGTATCTTTTCTGATGATATCCAGACCTCTTTTCTCCATCGCCCAGCGTAATTGCAAATGAGCAATTACATCTGCTTCTGCTCCATCTGCAAGAACCACCTTTAAGCCGGTCATACCCTTGGAAAACCAGTCCAGAGCAATCTCAGCGAGTTGCGAGATAACCAGGGAAAGCTCGGTCCGGGACGAATCCTGTTGAAGTTGTGCTGAGCTCACATCGAATTTTGCCAGTATGTTCATTGGCAACCGTTCAGTTTCAGCCTGTTGACCGGGTGCAAAACTTAAAACCATGCGAGACAGGCCTGAAGCCACCGCAAGGAAACCGAGATGTTGACTATCGATTTCAGCCCCGGCCAGTGCAAGCTCAACTTGAACTTCCGGCACGCCCGATGCCGATAGGCGCTCTAACATGCCATCTTCATCACTGTCCGGAGAAGCATCAATCTGCATGACTGCACTACTAATCAGGCTCAGCAGAAGCGCATTACTGATTTGTGCTCTCGCACCCGATTGCCACAACGCACGCAAAACAGGATGACGTGAAGGCGAATCGGGGTCTGCCAGCAGTTCTTCACTCCACCATTTCAATTTTGCCCACTTGACGGTGTCGTCCACCGGCGTATATGGAATGATACAAATTGATTGTTTGAGTGCGTACAAAGCCAGCAGCGGTTCTAATTGATCAGACTGTAAAAAACGGCTCGTAAACTCAAAAAGACTGCCGGGTGGCATGGCCAATTCACGACAATGGTCAAATTCAACTGAAGTTACATCAGTCACCAAAACACACCTGGGAATGTATCCTGATAAGTGTCATCGAGATCAAACAGTACCGCCGTAATCACTCTAGTGATCTTTAATCGCGTGAATGAGATAATTCACCCGTACATGACCACCGGTATGAGCAGTACGTTCCACCGGGTTATAGTGAATCCCTGTAATTTCTTCGACTTTCATGCCCGAGGATCGCAACCACCGACACAATTCCGAAGGTTTGATGAACCTGTCATATTGATGCGTCCCCGTGGGTATGATCCGGGTGATGTACTCACCCCCAAGGATTGCCACGGCAAAGGACATTGCGTTTCTGTTCAGGGTGCTCATAAATAGATGACCGCCGACGGTTAACATCTTTGAACAAGCTGCAACGACCGATGCAGGATCCGGCACGTGCTCGAGCATTTCCATACAGGTCACAACCGTGGCACTGGAGGGATGTTGCTGCGCCCATGATTCAGCCGTGGACTCCTGATAATCGACTTTGTGGCCTGATTCATGTAGATGCAACCTGGCAACTGACAGTGCTTTTGTAGCAATATCAATCCCCGTAACACTAGCGCCCTGCCCGGCTAGAGATTCTGACAAGATACCACCACCACAGCCTACATCAATGACATCGGCACCTTTCATCCCTACCCGTTCAGAGATGTAAGCCAGTCGGGCAGGATTCAGGTCATGCAGAGGTCTTGATTCACCATCGAGATCCCACCATGAGGCCGCAATACTGTCAAACTTCTGCTGTTCTGCCGGATCAAAGTTGTTGGCACTATTGTTCATGATGCTTGTACTCCCTGGAGCTTATCGGCTTTCACCGATTTCAACGACCCATTTTCAGTTGCTATTCGCTCCGCCCAGAAATTTGCGCGGTCTATGATGTCGGCTACATCCATATGCAGGAACTCCGCATTTTCCAGCAACAATCGCCCGCCGACCCAAACATGGGAAACCTGTTGGCTGGAAGCCGCGTAAATCAGATGAGAAACAACATCATACATCGGCGCGGTGCGCAACTTGTCCATGCGAATAGCGCATAAGTCAGCCAGTTTTCCGACTTCAATACTGCCAAGTTGATCTGATTTCCCAAGCGCCTTTGCCGCATTGATGGTTAACATTTCCAGTGCCTGGAAAGCATTCAGCACGCACGGATCAGCCGATGCCCCCTTGGCCAGCAAGGCTGCGGTACGTGATTCTCCAAGCAGGTCAAGATCATTATTGCTGGCAGCACCATCGGTACCGAGGGCGACATTGATTTCTTGCTCAAGTAAGCCTGCCACCGGACAAATACCGTTGCCCAGTTTGAGGTTGGACTCCGGACAATGAACAATATTGACCGCTGCACTGGAAAGAGCTTCCATATCGGTGTCGTTTAACTGTGTCATGTGTACGGCCAGCAGACGTCCATTCAGCAAACCGGTGTCAGTCAATCTCTCCAGTGTGGTTTTACCGTGTTTCCGCAAAGATTCCCCGATCTCCCAGCTTGATTCCAGTACGTGCATATGAACTCTCATATCACGCGTCTCTGACAATTCTGCAATCCTTTCAAGGGCCGCATCACCCACTGAATACGGTGCATGCGGCGCCAATGAAGTAGTCAACAGTGGTTCACCCTGCCAGTTTGCACTAACGGCCAGACCCTTATCAATACACTCATTTTCGCTGGATGCCCAGATGGTAGGCACATCAATCACCGGCAGGCCAATACAGGCCCGCATGCCCGCTTCCACGGCAGCTGCTGCTGTCACTTCCGGGTAAAAATAGAGGTCATTGAAAAAAGTTGTACCACCCCGCAGCATTTCGGCGATAGCCAGTTTGCTTCCATCATGCACATACTCGGGACTCAAAAAGGTTTTTTCGACGGGCCATATGTGTTCGTTGAGCCACACCTGCAGATTGAGGTCATCCGCATACCCCCTCAACAAAGACATGGCCGAATGGGTGTGCATGTTGATAAAACCGGGCACCAGTACGTGCTCGGGCAATTCAATACGCGTGGCGTTTTCATAAGCTGCAAACGCTTCGGCCTTTGGTAATACCGCGGCAATTAACTCACCCTCGATGACGACCGCCATCTGTTCCAGTTTTTGAAAACGGGGTCGTACCGGCACCAGCAGGTGCGGCAAAAGTATAACCGTGTCCATCGGTTCAGCCTTTCACGCGGGACACATACTCTCCGGTTCGAGTATCAATTTTGATCACTTCACCTTCCTGTACGAACAGCGGTACACGCACTGTTGCGCCGGAGTCGAGTTTAGCGGGTTTGCCACCACTACCAGATGTATCACCCCGCAATCCCGGATCGGTTTCAACGATTTGCATTTCAACAAAATTCGGCGGCAAAACACTGATAGGGTTGCCGTTATACAGGGTCAGGTCACAGATCCCTTCTTCCTGCATCCAATATACTGCATCACCAATGGCATCTTTGCTTATGGAGTACTGCTCATAGGACTCACCGTGCATGAAGAACCAAAACTCACCATCGTTATACAGATATTGAGCCGGGGTCTCAAATACGTCAGCAGCTTCTACTGACTCGCCTGATTTGAATGTTTTCTCAACCACCCTGCCCGTCATGAGGTTACGTACCCTGACCCGGCTAAAAGCCTGGCCCTTACCAGGTTTCACGAACTCATTCTCTACGATGTTGTGAGGATCACCGTTGATCATTATTTTCAGGCCGCTTTTAAACTCGTTAGTGCTATAAGTCGCCATTACTTTCTCCGATATGAATTCATGAAGCCCGCCGCTGACCGGGGCTGCATAAATTCGTTTGCTTGCTCTAGGGAGTCCCTGAACAAGTCTATAGTATCTCTGCGTGACCATTTGAAAATTTGCGTAATGATAACGCGAACCGGGTGGTTACGACAGAATTTGCCTGAATACACGTAATATTTCACCACTGACAGACGTAATGACCGCTTATCTGTGTTCCAGGCCACATACTGTTTCTATTAAAAGTGTAAAATATCCGTCATAATTATCGAATATAATCCCGCTTCAGCCTCAATATTGAGGAGGTTCGGTTACTTAATAAAATCGGATAACAAATGGTACTTCTGAATATCATCAAAATTACCAATGACGATTAGAATCCTCATGGAACGAGGATTGGGGAATTACGGCTATGGATAGCGCCTACCTGCTGGTCATCGATAATTCTACTGACCATGCGCAGGTCATAAACAGTTTCTTGCGAAATGCCGGAATGGCCGTCAGGGTTGTCAGTGCTTCCAGTCTCCACGATTTGGAAAGCGTACTCAAAGAAAAATCACCCTTCCTGATTTTAATTGGCACACAACTACCGGCAGCGTTAAAAATCTCCCAAATTTTGCAAGTGGCTGATCTGTACTCCACTGCTGTGGCATTGCAGTTTGCACCCGAAGATACCTCCATTGTGGAGTCTGCTGTTTCTACACATCCAACGCTGGTCATCAATGCTGAAGAGAATGATCAACTTATGCGGGTTGTCAAACAGCATATGTCCGGTGGTAAAAGCGCCCGTGAATACGATGATCTCGGACGCAAACTGGAAGAGTTGCGACATCGCTATGATTTGCTGCTCGACAGTTCCAGGGATTCCATTGCTTATATTCACGAAGGTCTGCACGTTTATGCTAACCGTGCCTACCTGGAGTTGTTACAGGTCAATTCCCTGGATGAAATTGAGGGACTCTCACTGTTGGACCTGGTAGTTACGCGTGAGGGCATCGATCTGAAAAAACTCCTACGTAACATGAATCAGGCTGTTTTCCCGGAAGAAATGTTACCCGTTACAGTCAAAACACTTGGAGACAAGCATTTGAAAGCGGAGTTAGCCTTCTCCCCTGCCAGGTTCAATGACGAGCAATGCATCCAGATGATGGTTCACGAACATGATGCCAACCTGAGCCTTCATGAAGAACTGGACCGCCTGCGCAAAACTGATCAGCTGACGCATATGATCAACAGGCAAACGTTCACGGCCAAGTTATCCGAACTGGTCGAAGAAGACAGGAGCGATGACTTCAGAAACGCTGTTTTGTATATCGAGACAGACGGCATCATAGAACTGCAGCAGAATATGGGTATGGAAAGAATTGATACCTATACCATGGATCTCGCTAATGTTATCAGCGGTTGCATACAGGAAGGTGATGTACCGGCACGCTTCAGTGATCACGGCTTTGCCGTTTTGATCAGACGTAATGAAAAATCAGCTTTGCAGAAAACCGGCGATTGTATACTGGAAAATTATGCCAACCACATTATTGACCTCGGCGATCAAACCAAAACCGCTTCCTGCAGCATTGGCATGGCCACCATCGGACCGCTTACCCGCGACGCCAAAGAGGTTATTGCCCAGGCAAGATCAGCCTTCAGGGTGGCGGCACAGCAAGGTAATTCACTGTCCAGGTTCAAACCGGCACTGACCACGGTTGATACGGGTGAGGCTGAAAGGGACTGGGTCGAACGTATTCGTTATGCATTGAATAATCGCGATTTCTATACCGTACAACAATCGATTGTCGACCTGGAAGGCGAAAACGAAGGTCTGTTTGAGAACCGCACCTTCATGCGCGAAGAAGATGGCGACACCCAGGCCAGTGAATTCATGCTGCACGCGGAGCACAACGATCTTGGCAGTACGATTGACCGCCACGTCATTCCCCAGTTGATGGTGGCAATTGCCGGAACCGGTGACAAACACATCATTCCACTGAGTGGTAACTCAATACTTGATTTCAGCTTTCCTCACTGGTTCCAGCGTATGCTGACAGAAACCGAAGTGGTGGGTTCGCAGTTAGTGCTGCAGGTTTCGGCCATTATTGCTGAATCCAATCTTAAACCGACCCGTCGTGTTATCGATGAATTACAGGGTCTGGGCTGCAGCTTTGTACTGTCAGAATTCGACAATGACCGTCGGACCATTCAATTGCTTGAGCACTTACCCGTTAACATGGTCAAGTTGCGTCCAGGTCTGGCACAGGGTCTGTCGTCCAACACCAGCAATCAGGAAATCATCCGGGCTGTCGTCAGGGCCGTTGAACCCTATGACATCATCATCGTTGCCGATGAGGTTCGGGATGCTTCCGATCTGGCCGTATTGTGGCAATGTGGTGTCAAACTCGTAACAGGCGATTTTCTCAATGAGGCACCCCAGGTCGTCGGACAATAAACACGCCACTTGTTGATGAGTTCACGTCCATGAATTCGCGCCCATGAATTCGAATCGGCTTATTGGTCGTTTCGCACCTTCGCCAACGGGTGACCTGCACTTCGGTTCGCTGGTATCGGCAGTCGGCAGTTTTCTTGAAGCGCGAACTGCTGGTGGTATTTGGCTACTCCGAATTGAAGACATCGACCCGCCCCGGGAAATAGCAGGCAGTGCAGACCGTATTACCCAGGACCTTGAAAGGTTCGGCATGATACCGGATGGCCCGGTTTTGTATCAAAGCAGCAGACTTGATGCTTACAACGACACGATAAACCAGTTGCAGGATATGGGCCTGGCCTATCACTGTGCATGTTCACGTAAAGACCTGCCGGAATCCGGTGTCTATCCAGGCACCTGTAGAAATGGCATCAGGGACGGAAAGGAGCCACGTTCGGTTCGTTTTCACGTCGATCCTAATGTCTGCGTCTTTACCGATAGAGTACAGGGTCAAATTTCAGAAATCCCGGCTGACATCGGTGGTGATTTCATCATCCGGCGTGCAGATGGTCTCATCGCATATCAACTGGCGGTGGTGGTCGATGACGACTTCCAGGGTGTCACCCAGGTGGTGCGGGGTGCAGATCTACTTGATTCCACGTCCCGCCAAATTTGCCTGCAAAAGGCTTTGGGTCTCAAATCTCCAGACTATATGCACCTGCCCGTGGTGGTATCCAGCGATGGCAGGAAACTAAGCAAACAACTGCAGGCAGACCCGGTCAAGAATCAGGATCCAGCCTATGCGGTAGGCCAGGCATTGAATTTCCTGGGTCAGAACCCACCTGCAAACCTCTCGTTAAAAGATCTGTGGGACTGGGCATTTCAACACTGGAGCAGAGACCTTATCCCCCAATCCAGAGCTGCCCAGGTTGGTGTAGTGTAGTCGATAGATAACAAATACTCCGTTGATGTGAAAACTCGGGGTAAACTCAACGGTCTTTGCGTTTATAATTTGTGCTCTTCTCTGGAACAAGATTGCCATGAATTCAAAATACCTGGATTTCGAACAGCCTATTGCTGAGCTACAGGCGAAAATTGATGAACTTCGTAATGTCGGTTCTGATAACGCTTTAAACCTGGATGAAGAAATTCAGCGCCTGCAGGCAAAAATGCGGCAAAAACTAAGTAGTATTTTCAAAGACCTGACACCCTGGCAGGTGTCCCAGCTTAGTCGTCACCCATTGCGGCCCTATACACTGGATTATGTTGACTACCTGTTTGATGAATTTCATGAACTTCATGGTGATCGTGCATTTGCCGATGATCACGCCATTGTCGGGGGGTTGGCCCGATTCCGCGGTCGTGCCGTGATGGTCATCGGTCAGCAAAAAGGCCGTGATACCAAGGCCAAGGTGTTCAGGAATTTTGGCATGCCCAGACCTGAAGGCTATCGCAAGGCACTTCGGCTAATGAAAATGGCCGAGCGTTTTCGTCTTCCCTTACTGACATTCATTGACACGCCGGGTGCTTATCCAGGTGTTGGTGCAGAGGAGCGTGGACAGTCCGAAGCCATTGCTACCAACCTCAAGTACATGTCCAGATTGCCTGTGCCTGTCATTTGCACCGTGATCGGCGAAGGCGGATCCGGCGGTGCCCTGGCCATCGGTGTAGGTGACCGTGTCAATATGCTGCAATACAGCACATATTCCGTCATCTCACCTGAAGGTTGCGCGACCATATTGTGGAATGACGCGGCACTGGCAGAAGATGCCGCCTCAGCACTCGGCATCACCTCAGACAAACTCCTGCATCTTGGCCTGGTTGACGAGGTCATTCCGGAACCATTGGGTGGCGCGCACAAGGACCCGGAAAAGGTAGCCACACAGGTTGGCGATTGTTTGGCCGCCCAACTTGAAGAGCTCGATAAGTTGACAACGGAATCACTGTTGGAAGACCGCTACCAGCGATTGCTTTCCATCGGTGAATTCAAAGACTGAGCCTGTGCCAGGGTCGTCTAAATCCAATCATCTCTCCGGTTGATGAGCAATCGCACCCTGACTTTTACTGCAGAGCGTTTACTGCAGATACTCAAATCGTTCCCCGCTGCAAATGCCTATATCGTGGGCTTCAGCGGCGGAGCCGATTCCACCGCACTGCTGCACGCGCTCAATACCATCAAGGATCAGCTGGGCACCCCGGTTTCAGCCGTACATGTTAATCATGGTCTTCACGATGACGCCGATCAGTGGCAACAACAGTGTGGAGTATTCTGCAAGCAATACAGAATAAAACTGCATTGCCTGAAAATTAATCTGGAAAACCGCTCTGGAAAGGGGCTGGAAGCGGAAGCCCGTCATTTGCGATACGAGGCAATATCCGCTTTGCTTGCACCGGGAACCAGCCTGTTAACCGCTCACCACGCAGGCGATCAGGCTGAAACACTCCTGTTGAATTTAATGCGAGGCAGCGGCGTAGATGGCCTGTCAGCCATGCCTGAGAGCAGAGCCCTTGGCCGTGGCCTGTTACAGAGGCCGATGCTGGAATTTCACAACAGCGCAATACTGGACTATTTACACAAGAATAATATTGAATGGACAGAAGACCCTTCAAACCAGTGTTTGAATCACGATCGCAACTTTGTACGACATGAAGTCATTCCATTATTGGAAACACGCTGGCCGGAGATCAGCAAACGACTTTTATTGACCCGCAAGGCAATGACTGGTGCACGGCAATTACTGGAAAAGCTGCCAGATGACTATATCGGACAAAATCTGCTTCACCCATATATCTTGAACATGACAACGCAACTCCTTGACGACCCGGAGATGTTCAAACTGGTCATGCGACGCTGGATGAAGCAATCAGGCATACCGACCATTCCGGTCTACCGACTGGAGGCTTTTTACTCGCAGGTAAAACAAGCGAACCATAACCCCAACATCGTCGTAAATTGGGCTGGGTCGTCTTTGCATTTATATAAGCAAAAGTTATGGCTGCTTCCTGACCCCGCTGTTTTGCCATGCCCCGTGATTGAATGGCCAGCGGGGCAAAATGAAATTGATTTAGGAAGTGATATTGGGCTCCTCATATTTGAACAAAGGACTGAGACAGGGAAACGATCTGAAAACCAGCCTGGGTTGAAAGCATCAGTTACACCAGGTAAAGAATTATCGGTCCTTTGCCGGCTTGATCTGGAAGGATCCGTCATTGACCTGGGAACCCATCATAAAAGTCTCAAAAACCTTTTCCAGGCAAACGACATACCCCCCTGGTTAAGAGACTGCATTCCTTTATGCAAACTGGATGGTGAGTTAGTGGCAATGGGCGATTGGTGCTTCAGCGTAAGCTTTGAATCGTGGCTGTTGGAAAACAACATCCGGATGAACTGGCACCCAAGGCACCCTTTGTTACGGTACATTCGGACACAACAACATCCACAGATAGTTGACCCCGCCGGTGCGGTACGTTAGTGTCGCTTCGCTAAACCCGGAACGCTGATTATGAGCAAAAAAACTGAGGCTGGCCCCAACTTTGAAAAGACGCTGGCCGAACTCGAAAAACTGGTTGTGAATCTTGAAGAAGGCAGTCTTTCACTGGATGAATCCCTGTCCGGCTTCAAACATGGTATAGAGTTGACCCGGCAATGTCAGTCGGCACTCGACCATGCGCAGCAAACCGTCGAACAGCTGACAAATACCGAAGACCAGGAATCACTGAAAGCGTTTGAAACCGATGCCTGAAACCGCCGACATTATCAGGACCTGGCAGACACGGTTTGAAGGCATCCTTCCCGGATATCTGCCAGAGCCAGCGCGAACCCCGCATCTCCTTTTGGAGGCTATGCGCTATTCTGCCACTGCCGGCGGCAAGCGTATCCGGCCCTTGTTTGTATATGCGTCAGGACGTGCGCTGAACCTGGATGAGAACACACTTGACAGCATCGCCGTTGCGATAGAACTCATCCATACCTATTCGTTAATACATGATGATTTACCCAGCATGGATGACGATGATCTCAGACGCGGGCAACTAAGTTGTCATCGTAAATTCGATGAAGCAACTGCTATCCTTGCCGGTGATGCGTTACAGGCGCTGGCATTCGAAATCCTGGCGGCGGACCCGCTGCTCATCGCCAAACCCAAACAACAGGTTGCGATTATCCTGGGGCTTGCACGGGCCTGTGGAGCCAGTGGTATGGCAGGTGGTCAGGTTCTGGATCTTGCCAGTCTGGATCAACAAATCAGCCAGGAAGAACTTGAGTATATTCATGCGTTTAAAACCGGTGAACTCATTCAGATAAGTACCGTTGCACCCGCTTTACTGGCATCTGCCACGAGTGATCAAAACGATGCACTTGCCCGATATGGTAAATTAACAGGGTTGGCTTTCCAGATTTTTGATGATCTGCTTGATGTGACTGGATCCAGCGAGAAAACTGGCAAACCCAGCCAGGCAGATGCTGCCAGGTCAAAACCTGCTTTTCCTGCCATCATTGGTGTGGATAAGTCCATTAAAAGAGCGCATGAATTGCGCGACCTGGCGCTGAATGAACTGAAGCATTTACCAGGTGAAACTGACACCCTTGAATGGCTTGCAACTTATTCTGTGGACCGCGACCGGTAAAATATTCTGATGAACGAAGAGAAATACCCATTACTTGAGCAAATAGCGATTCCGGCCGATTTACGTAAGCTGGATGAAGAGCAGTTGCCACAGGTAGCCGATGAATTACGCAGCTACCTGTTGGAAGCTGTTTCTAAAAGTGGTGGACACTTCAGCTCAGGCCTGGGTTGCATAGAGCTCACTGTCGCCCTGCATTACTGCTTTAAAACACCCCACGACCGGATTGTCTGGGATGTCGGCCACCAGGCTTATCCGCATAAAATTTTGACCGGCAGACGTGACCGTATCGAAACGATAAAAAAGACCGGCGGCCTGGCACCATTTCCAAAACGTGGCGAAAGCGAGTTCGATACCTTTGGCGTCGGTCATTCATCCACATCGATCAGCGCCGGTCTGGGCATGACCCTGGCATCAAGCAACAGAAAAATCGATCGACGGGTGGTATCCATCATCGGTGATGGCGCTATGACTGCCGGTATGGCTTTTGAAGCGCTGAATCACGGCGGATCACTGGATCCGAATATGCTGGTTGTATTGAACGAAAACCAGATGTCAATTTCACCCAACGTCGGGGCCATCACCAAAATACTGGCCCGCATGATGAGTGGACCGACCGTTACCAACATCCGTGAGCGCAGCAAGCAGATGATGCACAGGGATTCCCGGGTCTGGCGTTTTATGAGTCGTTGGGAGGAACATGTTAAAGGCATGATCATGCCCAGCACGCTGTTTGAAGAGTTTGGATTTAACTATGTTGGCCCGATTGACGGTCATGATTTGCCGTTGCTCGTGCGAACGCTCCAAACCATTCAAACCGTTCAAGGACCCAACCTGCTCCACATTATTACCGCCAAGGGTAAGGGTTACCCACCGGCAGAGCAGGATCCCATTAAGTACCACGCCGTTTCACCTTTCAACCTGGAAACAGGCATCGTTCCGACAACTCCGGACGTCAAACCAGCACCCACTTATACCGAGGTTTTCGGTCGCTGGCTATGTGACATGGCAGAGACCGATGAGAACCTGCTGGCCATCACACCAGCGATGCGGGAAGGCTCTGGTCTTGTAGAGTTTGAGCAACGCTTTCCGGAACGATATTTTGATGTGAGTATTGCAGAACAGCACGCTGTCACCCTGGCTGCCGGTATGGCCTGTGAACAAACACATCCAGTGGTAGCGATTTACAGCACCTTCCTGCAGCGCGCCTATGACCAGCTTATCCACGATGTCGCCGTGCAAAACCTGCCCGTCCTGTTTGCAATTGACCGCGCGGGCCTGGTCGGATCAGATGGACCAACCCATGCCGGGACTTTTGATTTGAGCTTTTTGCGCTGTATCCCGAATATGTTAATTATGGCACCCACCGATGAAAACGAATGCCGGCAAATGCTTTATACCGGCTACAAACATCAGGGACCGGCAGCGGTCAGATACCCACGAGGCAAGGGGCCCGGCAAGAGCGTGGAAGCAAATATGCAGTTGCTACCCATTGGTAAGGCTGAGGTCGTGAAGAAAGGCAGCGGTGTCGCGATACTGGCATTTGGCAGCAGTCTTGAACCATCAACTGAGGTCGCTGCGCGTATTGGTGCAACGCTGGTCAATATGCGGTTTGTCAAACCACTTGATGCTGATGTCATTATCGATATGGCTAACAGTCACAATCTGCTGGTCACTGTGGAAGAAAATGCGGTCATTGGTGGCGCCGGCAGTGGTGTGAACGAGGTACTCGCAGCCAACGGCATGAGCTACAACATCCTGAACATCGGAATACCTGATTTCTATATTGATCACGGTTCAAGACAGGACTGCCTGGCCATAGCAAAACTGGACGCAACCGGCATACTTGAACAGATCAACAACCGACTCAAGACCAACAACATCACCCAGTCGGCTTCCGGCAGCGATTTTTAGAATCTTTCGGTCAGTGCCCTGATCTGCCTGTCGTGTAGTCTGGAAAGTGTCAACAAGGACAGAATAGCCCCGCAAAGTGCCCACAGCATATCTGATTGCGTATCCCAGACATAACCCTGTGTTCCCAGAAATGCATCTGCCGCTTCCGCGCTGAGCAAGGCTGCCCACCACTCGATCAGTTCATAAAATGCGCTGAAGGCAAGTACCACACTTAACACCAGGAACGTCAGCCAACGTGCAGATGACACCACCTTGTTCCGGATCAGGATTTCACGTGTAAGGATCGCCGGAATAAAGCCCTGTGCCAGGTGGCCCAGTTTGTCATAATTGTTACGGTCACCACCGCTCAGATCACGCAACCAGTCACCGATCGGTACTTCAGCATAGGTAAAGTGACCGCCAATCATCAAAATGACCGCGTGGATCAGTATCAAAGTATAGAGCAGTTCTGTTAATGGAAAACGCTTGCGGGTCAAAAGCAATATTGCAAAACCGGCAATGGCTGGAATAACTTCCATCCACCAGGTCAGCCTGTCGGCAGGTTCAATGGCGGACCACAGCAGAACTGACAGAAAAACAAATACCCAGAGCAATACCTTGATATTCAAGCCCGCTTCACCCTTGCCTGACGTGATGAGGTGAGAGATTAATTACCAGCACCAATTCTGACTGACAGCACATCACAACCTGCACCGTGCAGTACAGAGTTGGCCGTAGACCCTAATAATAATTGAAGTCCCTTTTGACCATGTGTACCAATAACAATTAACTGAGTATCATGCTCTTGGGAAAAGCGATGAATCTCATGTGCCGGTGAGCCATTGAGGATATGCAGATGGTCGGAAGGCAATGCGAAACTCTCACCCAGGGCCGTCAGTTTCTGTTTCAGTTCCTCACCCAGTTGTGCCTCAAGATCACCCAGACCGCTGAACGCTGCACTTTGTGGAACGATGCCAACGTAAACGTTATCCATGGGCTCCTGTACATAGACAAGATGCATTTCGGCGTCCGGTTCAGCAATCAATTGGGCCTTTTGCAAAACCACTTCTGATTCACTGCTCAAATCAACTGCAACCAGGATTCTCTGATAGGTAGCCATAGTTTTCTCCAGCAACAATAATTCTAGAATAGCGTACTGACAGATACCAATTGTTGATCGAAATCAAACATGTGCCTTGTTTTTCGATCATCATTAATAATAGACATCCGCCTCTGCTTCACGTTCAGTCAGTTTGTACCCGTGTTTCCAGACCCCTTGATGTCTGAAGGTAAGTTGCAAAACTACCCAGCCAATGACCTCCTTCATAATGATCACCTGTCACTGCTGCAAGACCGGAAGCTTTATGGAGTGCAGCGGCATTGAGCAAAGCCGGTCTTCGTGGGTCTGTATTTGGCAAACCTGCCGCCATACCCTCCAGCATCCACGCACGGGAGATATTCAAGCCATCGAGGTGGGCCAGTTTTCCATCGGTTGGGTCCGTAACCACCGCCAGTGCTAACCAGTCACCACTACCGTCAACCGGTATGACCGGCATAAAACCCGATAGCCACACCGAGAATTTTTCATCGGTCATGATACGTCGCATCAGATCAGCCTCCGCCAGGCAGGGTGACAGAAAATCCTGTCCGCCTGGCTCATATGCCAACGGGCAATTCCTGTCTTGAAGGTAAAATGCCGTGGAGCGCTCTTTCACAAGTTCAAAAAAATCTTCGCGACCGGCAACCTTTGCCCAATCGAGAAACAGGCCAAAAGAAAATGCCGTCTGTGCATGCTCGCCGATCCGGATAGGGTAAGCCAGTTTCCGCAACCAGGTTTCCATTCTCCCCACCAAAACTGATTCCAGCGGTTCCAGGATGGCCAGCCATTGCCTGGCACGTGGATCATCCCATTCACGCAGTTCGGCGGTTAACTGCAGCAACCAGGCAACACCATAGGGTCTTTCGAAAGAGGCTCGTTGTTCGTGTGAGACATACTGGACTTCAACCGCGACATTTTCAGCCTTGAAGCTCTCATTCAACGCGGTCTCGATCGATACAGCGTATTCAGAATCCGGATATAGATGCAACAGACGTGTCAACAACCAATGTCCATGCACGGATGAATGCCAGTCAAAACATCCATAGAACACCGGTGTCAATTCGCGTGGCGGCCCAAGATCCTGATCACCGGACAGGACATGTGAAATCTTGTTGGGGTACTCCTGATGTACGCACTCCAGTGCAAGGTCTGCAAAACTGCTCATCGTGGACTCAGTGTCCGCCAACGTTGGCTGAGTCACGAACACGGTCAGTAAAAACAGGAAAATTGAAATAGGTCGACCAGACATGATTGAATCCCAAAGTTTGTTAATCGGGACATGCTGCTACCGGCAGCCTGTGAACGCTATATTGTAAAACTTATTGAACTGTCGCTATACACTTAAAATGAAAGGATCAGGCAGTAACTCCTCTATTGACCAACTGCGATATTCCGTTTCACTGCGACAGGATATGACCAACGCCTTGTCAGCCATCAGCTCACTCATGACCTGGCGACAGGCTCCACATGGGGCTAAAACATCAAAACCGGTGGCATAAATCAGTATGGTATTGGCATTGCCTGCTTTCATACCCGCGTTGACGGCCGCTGCCAGGGCGTTACGTTCCGCACACTGTGTCAAGCCGTATGAAGCACTTTCAACATTACAACCGGTATGGATATTACCCTCGTTATCAAGCACGCTGGCCCCCACCTTTGCTCCACTATAGGGTGAGTAGGCTTGCTCGCTGGCCTGGTGCGCGGCGCTATATAATTTTGAGATGGCCTGTTGTGTGTCGCTCATTCACCGGCTTCCGGTTTAAGCACGGCTTCGAGCACCACTTCAATTGCTGTACCGAAAGCATCCTGTCGGGTTTCATGTGAAGCCTGTTCACCGGTCGGAATCACATCACTGACAGAAAGTATCGTCAGCGCACGCTTACCATGCTGATGTGCCAGTGCATACAGGGCAGCCGATTCCATATCCAGTGCAAGAATGCCCATTTTTTGTATTTTTTCAATGAAAGCTTCATCCGGGTGGTAAAAAAAGTCTGAAGCAAATACATTGCCAGTCCTGATTTTCAGACCTTTTTGAATGGCTCTTTCCTGCACGCTATGTAACAGTTCAGAATCTGCGCTGGCTGCAAAATCCCAGTCATTGAAACGTTGCCTGTTCATGGCAGAGTCTGTACTGGCTGCGCTGGCCATGACCAGATCGCCGATTTGCATGTCAGCCAACAGACCACCACATGTACCGACTCGAATGATCTGTTCCACGCCGTAATAGTCATACAGTTCATGCGCATAGATACTGATTGAAGGCATACCCATGCCGGACCCCATGATGGAAACCGGCTTTCCTTTATACGTCCCGGTAAACCCGAACATATTCCGCACCCTGTTAACCAGCCTGGGATTATCAAGATGTTTTTCTGCCAGCGCCTGTGCCCTCAGAGGGTCGCCCGGCATCAGCACCGTTTCTGCAAAATCCCCCCTGCTGGCTTCGATATGAGGTGTTCCAGTCATACTAATCCTCTTTCATATTCTGCTTTGTTTATTGTATTCGCACTGTATTTGCGCTTATTCCATTTTCTCATGGAAATTGTTCATAAACCGCTGGCAGGCTGTCCTTGCACCTGCCTATGACAATCGCTTCCAGAAGCTCTCCGGCAGCGGCCTGCCAACTTGTTTCATCTGCGGCATGGATGATCACCAGTGGGTCACCGCTGCCTACCTGTTGTCCAACCAGGCAAAATTGCGACAAACCAACACGATGATCAATTTTGTCTATAGCTCTTTTGCGTCCTCCCCCCAGACCAACGATACAAAGGCCAATCGCGCGGGTATCCATATATTCTATGCAACCACTGTGTGGTGCCGTCAGAGTACGAACCACGGGTGCTGCAGGCAAGTACTTTTCAGGTTGTTCCAACAGGTCCGATGGGCCACCTTGCATGCTCACCATACGGGCAAAATGATCGGCGGCCTTTCCTGTATCAAACACGCTGTTCAACATCAGCCTGGCTTTCTTCGGACTCTCTGCCAGACGACTCAACAACAACAACTCACAACCCAGTGAGTAGATGACCTCTTCCAGTCGCGGCTGGCGGTAACCGCCCTTCAGAAACTCGATGGTTTCAATGATCTCCAGGGCATTACCTGCACTTCGGGCCAGCGGCTGATTCATATCGGTGATCAATGCGCGACAAGGCAAACCCGCCATCGTTGCCACATCAATGAGATTGGCTGCCAGATCCCTTGCACGGTTGCGTTCGCACATGAACGCGCCATTGCCGGTTTTTATGTCCAGTACCAGGCCATCCAGCCCTTCGGCCAGTTTCTTGGATAAAATTGAAGCTACGATCAGCGGGATTGAATCCACCGTGGCGGTCACATCGCGCACAGCATAAAACCGACCATCTGCGGGGGCCAATTCGCTGCCCTGACCCGTTATCGCCAGCCCGGTTTCCCGCACGATCTGAGTGAATTTCTGCTGTGAGACGCCAGTGTTGAAACCAGGAATGCTCTCGAGTTTGTCAAGTGTTCCGCCGGTATGGCCGAGACCACGTCCGGAAATCATCGGAATATATGCACCGCAGGCCGCCATCACCGGAGCCAAAACCAGGCTAACAAGATCACCGACACCGCCGGTGGAGTGCTTGTCAAGAACCGGCCCGTCAAGATCAGGCCAGGCGAGGCAATGTCCGGAATCGCGCATGGCCAGGGTAAGCGCAGACTGTTCTGCCATGCTCATTTTCTGGAAATGCACCGCCATCGCGAAAGCACCAATCTGGGCATCACTTACCTGCCCCCCACCGATCCCATCGACAAAGGTCTTAATGGCTTCTGGAGTGAGTTCCTGACCGTCTCTCTTGGCTTTTATCAGTTCTTCAGGCAACAACATACATTCATAATAACAGCGAATGACAATATGCGAACTATATTAACCGCATTTAGAGTATCCGCAGGACAGGCAGGTTGCACAGTTATCCATCACTACAACTGCCTTGGTATGACACTTGTTGCACAAGGTCGCCGAGGCAGGGTATCCAGTTTCCTCTCCGGCTGGATCTGTCGCGGATTTATTTTGAGTGATTTCTACTTCGGCGCGTTTCTGTTCAAGGTGCAGCTTTTGCTGATCCGATAACTCTTCTTTTTCCATCAGGCCAATTTTTTGCATGTGGTGCGCTATCACATCACCGATTTCTGCAATGATGGAGGGCATGAATCTACCACCGGGTTTGAAATAACCACCTTTCGGATCAAATACTGCCCGTAGTTCTTCAGCCAGGAACGTTACATCTCCGCCTTTGCGAAAAACCGCCGACATCAACCTCGTCAGGGCAACGATCCACTGGAAGTGGTCCATGTTTTTGGAGTTGATGAAAATCTCGAATGGTCTGCGCTGCTCATGCTCGGTGCCTGAGTTCAGAGTAATGTCGTTGATGGTCACATACATGGCGTGGTCATCAAGTGGCGTCTTGATCTTGTAGGTAGAACCTTCCAGTGATTCCATACCTTCGGGACGCATGATTTTTTCAGTCATGCGGATGACCTTGGCCGAGGAACGCGCTTCTTTTTCGTCAGCGGCACGCACCCGTGCAGCCTCTTCCTCTTCCGGCTTGACTACTTCGTATCCTGCTATGTGTTTGTTGATCTTTATCGTCATTTTTCCATGTTCCGCCTAGAATTTGCCGTAATAGCCCTCTTTTAACGCATCAAACAGATTGGCTGCGGTATGGACCTCACCATCGTACTCGATCTCTTCATTACCCTTGGCTTCAACAACCTCACCGTCGTCGAGCACGAATCGATAGGTGGTATTTGCAAGGTCTTCCTCTTTAACCAGCACACCCTGAAAAGCTTCCGGATTAAAGCGGAAAGTCGTACATCCTTTCAATCCTTTGCTATGCGCATAGGTATAGATATTTTTGAAACTTTCGTAAGGATATTCGGTGGGCACATTGGCTGTTTTGGAGATGGACGAATCGATCCACTTCTGTGCCGCAGCCTGGACATCAACATGTTCGGTCGGTGAAACTTCATCCGCTGAAACAAACTGATCCGGTAAGCTCAATTTTTCATCTGTCGCCCCTGGCATCGCGCTCGGGTTTACCAAAGAACGGTAAGCCAGCAACTCATAGCTGAACACCTCTACTTTTTCCTTGGACTTTTTCCCTTCGCGGATGACATTCCGGCTGTAGTGATGGGCAAAGCTGGGTTCGATACCATTGGAAGCATTGTTGGCCAGCGACAGGGAAATCGTACCGGTGGGCGCAATGGATGTATGGTGTGTGAAACGACCGCCTTCTTTAGCCAGCGCTTCAATCAACTCAGGTTCAATCTCCGCAATTTGTTGCATGTAACGACTATATTTTGCATGCAATACGGAACCACGTATTGCATCTCCAATCCTGTAACCATCGGCCTCCATTTCCGGCCGTTTACGCAACATGGCAGCAGTCACCCGGAACTCTTCCTCCATCACTGGTGCCGGGCCTTTCTCCCGTGCCAGTTCCAGCGATTCCTGCCAACCGGCAATGGCCATCTCACGGGCAATTTTCTCGGTGAACTGCAGGGATTCTTCAGAGCCATACTTCATACCCAACATGGCCAGTGATGATCCCAGACCTAAGAAACCCATGCCATGCCGACGTTTACGTTCAATTTCATCACGTTGCTTACCGAGTGGCAAGCCATTGATTTCAACGACATTATCTAACATGCGCGTGAAAACCTTCACAACATTGCGGTATTCTTCCCAGTTAAAGCTTGCGGCATCATCAAAGGCTTGTTCAACAAATCGTGTCAGGTTCACTGAACCCAGCAGGCAGGCCCCATAAGGTGGCAAAGGCTGTTCACCACAGGGGTTGGTTGCGCGGATATTCTCGCAAAACCAGTTGTTGTTCATCTCATTGATACGATCAATCAGGATAAAGCCAGGTTCTGCAAAATCGTAGGTCGATGACATGATCATGTCCCACATGCGACGCGCGGGCACCCGCTTGTATACCTTGCAGGCTACCAGGCCGTCCTCACGTGTCACATAATCATCAACCAATGACCACTCCCGCCAAAGCACCTGTTCGGGATCATCAATATCCAGCTCGGTAGCTTCCTGTGGGGTAATCGGAAACGCCAGTGCCCAGTCTTCATTTGCACTGACCGCCTGCATAAATTCATCGGTGATCAGCAATGAGCAGTTGAACTGGCGCAGACGACCATCCTCACGCTTGGCGCGGATAAACTCCATGGCATCCGGGTGCCCAATATCGAAGGTAGCCATTTGCGCACCTCTCCTGCCACCGGCAGAAGAAACGGTGAAGCACATCTTGTCATAGATGTCCATGAAGCTCAGTGGTCCCGAGGTATAAGCACCGGCACCGGATACGTAGGCACCTTTAGGCCGCAGGGTTGAAAACTCATAACCAATGCCGCAGCCTGCCTTGAGTGTCAATCCCGCCTCATGAACTTTATCCAGTATGCCGTTCATGGAATCCTTGATGGTTCCCGAAACGGTACAATTGATCGTAGAGGTTGCCGGCTTATGATCACGCGCACCGGCATTGGAAATAATCCTTCCGGCAGGTATAGCACCACGTCGCAATGCCCAAAGAAATGACTCGTAGCACTGCTCACGCAATTCTTTGGTTTTCTCGACTCTTGATACCGCTAATGCAACTCTTTTATAGGTGTCATCAATATCGGCGTCGATGCACTCGCCAATCTTGGATTTCAAACGGTACTTCTTGTCCCAGATATCCAGGGACGTTGCCTGGAAAGGAACTGCTTGAAAATCAGTGCCTATGACTTCAACACGAACACTGGTCATTAATTATCCTGCTTAATTACTTGGTTTTATTTAATTTTGGACACAAGCTATTGTGTCTTCCCCTCTCGACGGACACAAGATATTGTGTCTGAGGGGGAAGACAATACCGACCGGAAGAGGTGCTGTCAAATGTACTTTCGCGTATGGCCAAATCGGTTATGCTGCCAAAATATCAATGCTATTTCAGAAAGTTACGACAGTTGCGACGTTTTTTACGCTCACCACGTCCTATTAGGAAGTCATGAAGACCTTGCTAACAAAGGCTTTCGTTTCGTCGCAAAATTTTAAAAACTTGGAGATTCACCAATGAAAACCCTTTTTAAGACCGGTTTGGCCCTCGCAACGTTCGTCATTCTGGCAGCAACTTCTGTCCAGGCTGAAAACCAGAAAAAAATGATTGTTGCACTCAAAACGAGTGATTTTGAGCTGACTGAAACCGATATCAGTTCACTCGCCGTTGGTGAGGCACAAACCATCGAAACCGAGAGTGGCAGGGTCATCGACATTTTACGTACAGCTGACGGTGCTGAGATATATGTGGATGGCGAATTACTTGAAATGAATTTCGATGACGATGCCTTGCATGAAAAACACAACTCCGCAGATGCTCATAAAGTCATCGTGATCAGGGAAGAAATCATCATCGAAGACTGATTGTCTGAACCAACATCACCATCAACGCCCTGCCAGGTTCTATACTGGCAGGGTTTTTTACAATCTACCGACCAGGGTATTATGCTGCACATCATTCTCTACGAGCCCGAAATCCCGCCGAATACCGGCAATATCATTCGTTTGTGTGCAAACACGGGCGCCCGATTGCACCTCGTTGGACCACTGGGGTTTCAGCTTGATAATACGCGCTTGAAGAGGGCCGGACTGGACTATGCGGAGATGACGCGTGTGCGACAGTACCTGAGCTGGGAAGAATTCCGCTCCGAACACCCTGAAATGAGAATATGGGCCTTCAGTACCCATGGTAACAAACCTTACACCCAGGCTGAATTCCAGGCGGGTGACGGCTTGTTGTTCGGGCCTGAAACACGTGGCTTGCCTGATTCGGTGTTAACTGAAACAGGTGCTGACTACTGTCTGCGTCTGCCCATGGCCGATGCTTCGCGCAGCCTGAACCTGTCCAATACAGTGGCTATCGGCCTGTATGAGGCATGGCGTCAGTTGGGGTTTAAGAATGGAGCTTGAGCCGTCGTTGATAACAACGTCAATAATAGGCTTCTATTCGCCGTGCTCGGCCTTCTGTTCCCTGGCCATTAACCGGGCCACTCCTTCAACCGGATCCCAACCCTTATGAATAATACCGTTGACCTGTTCCGAGATCGGCATATTGATGTCGTGTGTGAGTGACAGGCGTTGAACTTCAGCGGAACTGTTGACACCCTCAACCACCTGGCCGATTTCATCGAGTGCGGTTTCAAGTGTTTTACCCTGGCCAAGTTTCAGACCCAGTTGCCGGTTACGTGACAAATCACCGGTGCAAGTTAAAATCAAATCACCTGCGCCTGCGAGGCCCATCAGTGTTTCAGGTTTTGCCTTAAGCGCAACACCAAGACGCATCATCTCTGCGAGACCACGGGTAATCAGGGCTGCACGGGCGTTGTCACCGAGTTTCATACCATCACAAATACCGGTAGCGACTGCCATGACATTCTTGACGGCCCCGCCGAGTTCAGCACCGATCATGTCATCGCTGGTATAGGCACGGAATCGTCCACCATGCAGGGCATTGGCCATGACCTTGGTGAAAGTGCTATCAGATCCCGCCACGGTCACTGCCGTGGGCAGGTTCATGGCCACCTCTTTTGCAAATGAGGGACCGGTAACGATGGCCTGTGGCGTGCCTTCCGGCAACAAATCCGTTGCCACATGGTGCAGTAAGCGGCCACTACCCGGTTCAAAACCCTTGCAGGCCCAGGCGACCCCCTGACCCGGCACCAGAACTTCCCGAATCGTCGTCAGGATTGAAGCAAATGCGTGACTGGGTGTCACCAGGAGTACATGGTCCGCCGCTTTAACCGCATCAAGAACATCGGTCTCCACACCAATGGAGACCGGTATTTCTATACCCGGTAGATAACGCTCATTGCTACGTGCCTGGCGGATCTTTAATAAATTCTCTGTATCACGATCCCACAGGATACTGCGTGAGCCACTGCGATCCAGTTGCAGGGCGAGGCCGGTTCCCCAGGAGCCGGCACCCAGTACTGCGATAGTCGGAGCTTTAGTCATTCAGTCAAGCGTTACCCTGAACTTCCATATCTACGGCATCACCTGCCTGCGCCTGAGCTTCCTGCATGCGTTGTGCGTAAATCTGGTCAAAATTGATCGGCTGCAGTACCAGCGGCGGGAAACCACCTTCGGCTACCAGGTCAGTGATGACACGACGTGCATAGGGAAACAGGGTGTGAGGACAAAGCGTATTCACCGCCCCATGCTCGGATTGTTCGTTCAAACCGGTAATAGCGAAAATACCTGCCTGCTGAACTTCAACGAGGTAAGCTGTTTTTTCACCCAATGTTGCCGTGACGGTAACAGTCAGCACAACTTCCTGTACACCTTCAGCGAGCGCCTCAACTTTTTGAGCAAGGTTCAGTTTAATTTCAACCTGACCGTCATCCTGGAAAATCTGTGGTGCGTTGGGAAGCTCGAAAGAAACATCTTTCACATATAGTTTCTGGAGCTGGAATTGAGCTTGTGGTGGTTGTTCTTTTGTTGCCGCAACCTGGTTTTGTTCGTCTGCCATGATCATATTTCTCTTTTGTCTGAATGGTTAATGTCGGTCACGAAAGGGTGAGGCGACAATGTAAAATTATCTCATTACGTCGTCTGAATAACCAGACGATTAGTTCATTTAACTGCGAGGGGATACTGATCCGATCTCCACTGTGTCGTGCCACCCTTGAGAACCGCCACATCTGCCGCTCCCAATTTGACCAGCTTGGCAGCTGCCTGGTGCGCGGTCTGACCGTTCTTGCATACCACCAGCACCGGTCCGGATTTGAGTTTTTCTATGTCCGGATCCTGTTTGCTGAACCGGGACAAGGCGATGTGCTTTGCACCTGCCAGGTGTCCCTTTGAAAAATCCGCAGCGGTTGAAATATCCACAATGGCCGTTTTTTCCTGGTTGATTTTCTGCACTGCCTGAAGTGGCGTCAACTCGGTATAGCCCCGTGTGTGCCGGCTGATTTCTGTCCAGATAAGTAACAGCACTATAGCGACAAAACCTGCCACCAACATCGCGTTGTTACCTGCAAATTCGATCAATTGTTCCACGTTTTGGTCTCCTGACGATTTTCCTGTGGTATTAAGCTGGAAATCTGGTTTCAATACATTCGAGGCGGATGATGTGAAATAATATGTCCACAGTAGTACTGGTTTTCAAGTCCAGTCAATTAGTAGCGGCCTTTACACACTCTGCGCGCCTGTGTCATGTTGTGGCACGGGTGTGAATTTGCAAGAGTCAAGCGCACAATTACACTTGAATAATCATTAAATTTTATTTTGGCCCGGTGTCATGTTTTTTAAAAAACCGGGGCTAATGTACAGGTTTTAGCCAGATATATGGAAACTTTATGACAGAAAGCAAAGAACGATCGCCCGAATTTCACCCCTCTGCCAGGCCTCTGGTATTGATGATTTTGGACGGCTGGGGTTACCGTGAAAATGCCGAGGACAACGCCATCAGCCAGGCCAGCACGCCTAACTGGGATCAACTAAAGAAACGCAGCGCCATGACAACCATCCAAACCTCGGGTGAGTTTGTTGGTTTGCCTTCCGGCCAGATGGGTAATTCTGAAGTCGGCCATATGAATATTGGCGCCGGGCGTATTGTTTTTCAGAATTTCACTCGTATCAGCAATGCGATTCAAGACGGCAGTATCAAGAGCAACCCGGCACTTGTTAAAGCCATAGAGGCCAGCCGCACTCATCAGTCCACTTTGCATATCATGGGTCTGTTATCGCCGGGTGGCGTTCACAGTCACGATGATCATTTCCTGGCAATGGTACAAATGGCCGCCAGCCAGGGTGCCCACAATATCAAAGTGCATGCCATCCTCGACGGACGCGACACACCACCCCGAAGCGCTCTATCCTCAATCCAGAAAATGCAAAACTGCCTGGACAACTACCAGAATGCGGAGTTTGCCACCGTATGCGGTCGTTACTACACGATGGATCGCGACCAGCGATGGGACCGGGTTGAAAAAGCCTGGGACATGCTGGTCAAGGGCGAGGCAGGTTTTACAAACGGTAGTGCTGAAACCGCTCTGCAGTCTGCCTATGAGCGTGATGAAAGCGATGAATTTGTCAGCCCGACCACCATCGATTCTTTTACCGGTATCAAGGACGAAGACGCCCTGATATTTATCAACTTCAGGGCAGACAGGGCTCGTGAAATCAGCCAGGCATTTGTACAGCCGGACTTCAGCGGTTTTGAATGCCAGGCTCCGAAACTCTCATCCTTTGTCTGCATGACCCAATACCTCGACACCCTGCCCGCTGAGATTGCATTCCCACCGGAACAGATGACGAGCCTGTTTGGAGAGTTCCTCT